>CBHXZU010000009.1:0-29209 GCA_966125105.1 uncultured Prosthecobacter sp. | reverse complement strand
AATCGCCGACCCGGGGGCAGCAATATGCCGCTGCCGTTTTGTCCATGAAGCAGGGGGATTTCCAAAAGGGGGAGCAAATCCTGTTGAATGTGGTGAAGGATGCGCCTGATTTCGCCCGCGCGCATCTGCGCCTATCCGATCTTCGCATGATGGCGCAAGACACGACTGGGGCAACAAAAGCGCTGGACAAGTCCTTTGCAGTCTCACCCGCGCGCTCGCCGGAGAAGCTGCGGTATCCTGAGTTTCTCGCGCAGCAAGGAAAGACCGTGGAGGCGCGCGGCTTGGTGGAAGGCGTACTTTCGGAAGCACCGGATTACCTTCCGGCGTCGTTGATGCTGGGAACGATTGCGGTTCGGGAGAAGAAATACCCGGAGGCGCTCAAAGCGTTGGAGGATGTGTTTCGTCGTGATCCGAATCATCTCCAGGCGCGGATTCTCCAGGCGCAGATCCAGGTGGCTCAAAAGAATCTTCCCGCAGCGGTTGAGAATCTGGAGCGCATTGCGAAAACGCATTCCAAGTTCGCCATGGCGCACTTTGAATTGGGCCGCGCTTATGCGCTCTCTGGGCGCCTTTCGGAAGCGATGGAAAGCTTGCGCGAAGCGGTGGCACTCAATCCTGTCGCAATAGACGCGCGAATGTCCCTGGCCGAACTGGAGCTTCGAAATGGGCAACCCCAAGCCGCGCTCGATGCTGTCCGGGAGGTTATTAATCGCGTGCCGAGATTCATTCCCGCCCAATTACTGCAGGCGGCGGCGCTGCGAGCGCTGAATCGGCCTGCCGAGGCGGAAGCGATCTATCGAAAGCACGCGGATTTGTTCCCTAACAAGGCGGATTCGTGGAGGCAACTCGGCGTGGTTTTGCGCGAACAGCGCAAGTTCGATGACGCGACCGCCGCATTTGAGAAAGCACTCAAATTGGAGCCGCAGGATACCTCAATCGTGAACAGCCTCGTCGAGCTGGATCTGGTTTCACAGAAGTTCTCCGCCGCTTCGGCTCGGTTGGCAGCGTTGGACGAAAAGACGCGGGGGACGGCGGAAGCCAGGGTCATCGAAGCGAGGATCCATGCTGCCCAGAAGAAGTGGCCCGAAGCGGAGGCGGCATTGGTGCAAGCGGTTCAACTCAACCCGGATCTCGACACTGCGAGGCAACTTCTGATCGGCCTTTATATGGAGAACGGCAGGTTCGACGAGGCCGTATCGCGCCTCGAGGAGAAACTTGGAAGGAACCCGGATGATCCCGGTTCGCGTCTGCTGCTCGCCGGACTTTACGAACAAAAGCGGGATTTTGCCAAAGCGAGGGCGGCGTATGAGCAGATCCTTGCCAGGCGGAGCGATTCGTTTGTTGCTTTGAATAACCTGGCTTACCTTTTGGCAGAGGAATTTGGTGAGTTGCCCCGCGCTGAGGAACTGGCGCGCCAGGCGAGGCAGGCAGGTCCGGAGAACGCGATGGCGGGTGACACGTTGGGCTGGATTCTGTATCGGCGCGGCGATTTCGACGGTGCGTTGAACATCCTGCGCGAATGCGTGGCCCGCCTCGAAGCGTCCGCTGCGCGGAACGAATTGCCGGCGGAAATTTACTACCATCTCGGCATGGCATATTCCGCGATGGGCAATGCCGAGCAGGCAAAAACTGCCTTTGATAAGGCGACAGCAGGCGGGAGAGATTTTCCATCCAAGAAGAGCGCTGCGGAACAACTCGCGCTGCTCAAGCCGGTCTCCGAAGGTGGCCCCTCGATCGACCGTCTCCGGGAGCTGGCGCGAGAAAAGCCAAATGACCCCGCGGTGCACCTGAGATTGGCCGAAGCGCTGGAAGGGGACGGGAAGAAGGCCGAAGCAATCGCAACTTATGAACAAGCCCTGAAGGCGAATGCAAAACTTGCCGGCGCAGCCTTGGGTCTCGCCCGCATTTACGTGACGGACGATCGCGCGAAAGCCGTTGAGTTTGCCAAGCGCGCGAGGGACATTGCTCCGTCCGACGCGGGCCTGGCCGCAAAGCTGGGTGTCGTCGCGGCGATCGCGGGCGAGTTAAACTGGGCGTACAGTCTCTTGCAGCAGGGAACGGGACAGCCCAATGCAGCACCCGCTCATTTGCTCGAGTTCGCCAAGGTGGCATATCGCCTGGGCAAAGGGAGCGAGGCGAAACAAGCTCTCGACCGGGCGGTCGCTGCCAATGTCCCGGCGGAAGTGGTTGCGCTGGCCAAAAGCTACGCTCGATTGATCGAATTGGCCAACGCCCCGACGATTCCGGATGAGGTGATTCCCGAGGTGGCGGGGGTGTTGAAAGCAGACGGGAAAAACCTTCCTGCTTTGATGGCGGAGGCCTCAGCGCTGATGGGCAAAAAGGACTCCAAGGCCGCGGCTGCGAAGTACGAATCCATTCTTCAAACATTCCCTGGATTCCCTTTGGCGCAGTCCCGGCTGGCTGCGGCGTTGCTGGAGTCTGGAGGGAGTTGGGAGAAAGCCCACGAGCTCGCGAGCGCATGTCGAGCGGCGGTGCCAACAGACGCCATTGCAGCCTTGGTGCTGGGTGAGACTTATTACCGCAAGAAAGAGTACTCCCGCTGCGCGGAACTTCTTACGGAGGCGGCACGAGCCAGACCGCTGGATGCAAAGAGGCTCTTCCTGCTTGGTGGCGCATACTTCGAAATGAAGAACAACGCGCGGAGTGAAGAGGCGCTGAAGCAGGCTCTGGCTGCGGGACTTCAAAGCCCCGAACGGGAGCAGGCAGAAGCGATGCTCAAGCAGATGAAAGGTTAACTCCACCGCTGCTTCGCGCGTTTGCGACCTAAAACATCAGTCTTGGGAAAATGCGGACAGCGGCCGCACGCCGGTCGAGGATTACAGGCACCATTTTTAGGAGCACGGTCGATTTGCAGGCGCAAAGCGCGTTCCCAGGCATAGTTGATGCTAGAATTAAGCTCATGCTCGCCATCCTATCTCTCGCCGGCATCGCTTTCGGAGCAGGGCTGTGGGTTATGGTCCGGGAAATCGGCCGCGCTCCTCTTGGCTACCAGGATGAGACCGGCTTCCACCATCTGCCCGCTCCGCAGGTTCAAACCTCGAAGCAGATCCCTGCTCGGGTCGAGCGCGCTCGCGCAGCTTAAGTTTGCGGGTAGCGCAGGGTCGAGGGTGTTGTATCGATCACCCCTTTTCAGGTCGTTTCGTGAAGCGGGGCGGGCCTGAAGGTTTGAAGAACTCGAATTGCAACTGAGGATCACGCTTCTGTCCGTCCTTCCCTGGCAGGCCTGCATTCAAGATCACAGCGGAGGGATTTGCGTGGAAATGTTGTTTGAACGAGCGGCAGAAGTGCGAAACCTGCTTAAATCCGAGCCCGAGGGCGGTTTCTTTCACGCTGAAACCCGACTTCAAGAGGTTGTAAGCCTTCATCATCCGGATGGCCGAGACAAACCATCCCAGGTTCATCTGAAAACGCCTGAGGATGAAGCGTTGCATGTGGCGCATTGAGAAGCCGCAGCGCGCGCAAAGCTCCCTGGGAGAATACCGGGCTTCTACGACTAGCGCTTCCCAGTCTGTCACGTGCTCCAAGGCGATCCGACCACGCGGAACAGACTCCTCCGCGCCTGGCGCAGGCTCATTTTTGGTCATTTGAAACGAGGCAAGTCAGTTTCGAGGCAGTAGGCGGCGCTTTCTCGGCACTAGGCGCCAAATTATTCTGGCGGCGCGAACCAGAAACTGCGCTTCGACGGGATAAGTCATAGTGGATTCGATCGCGCCTTTCGAATGGAGGCGTCCTCGGCACAACTCAGGCGCTCATTAGGCTTTCATTCTGCAAACGCAATTCTGGGGCGGCCGTTTTGTAAGATTGAGTCTTCCTAAAGTGGGGAGACGTTGCGCTCCGTCCGGTCTGAGACTTATTGGAAATATCTTCCGACTTCGATCATATCGTACGGTTGCACGTATTCGACTCCAGCCGCCGGATCGCGCAGATCGATCCGGCGCGTGACGTATTTACCCCCCACCAAGCGGGTGAGGGTCACCCGTTTGAGGTTCGCTGTTTCGCGGTCAAAGCCGCCGCTTTCCATAATGGCCTCCAGCACGGTCATTGGCCGCTCGAGCAGAACTTTTCCCGGTCGACCAACTGCGCCCGTAACGTACACCGCCAAATACGTGGATTCGAGCGAGACCGTAAGGTCACCGGCAGTCTTAAGTTCGTAGCGAGCCGCGAGTTCCGATTGGAGGTTGTCGACTGATTTGCCAGCGGCCTTCACAGTCCCCACTTGCAGGAGAGTGATCCGTCCATCTGACCGGACTTTCTGCGTCTGATTTAGTTCCGGCAGCTTCCGAAAAGTAAGTCGCACGATGTCGCCGGAGGAGAGGATCGAAGGGCTTGGAGACTTGCGGGCAAGCAACATCGAAGAGTCCGGGTGTTTCGCGGCACAAGCTGAAAGGGCGAGAAGGGTGCCAATACAAAGAAGATATTGAATCCAATGCTGAAGGTTCCGCGAGACTGGGGGCTTGGTCGAATGCACGCTGGTGCGGCAAAGAGCATCCATCGGTGAAATCTAGGCGGCTCTTGTTACGCTAGGCGAGTCAAAAACTTCCGCCCGCGAAGAGATGGCGATAATAAATGTTATAATAACCACAATTTCCTAACCCGTCGGAGCCCTCATTTAACCTTGCTTCGCCCACCTATTGTCCGTATCGGCCATTGGCATGGTTGCCCCGACTGAGTCCTGCCATTGGTATTGCGTTCGGACGCAGACGAAGCATGAACACATCGCGGCGGCTCACCTGCGTCGATCGCTCCGGATCGAGGTTTTCAATCCAAAGCTCCGAATTCGGAAGGCAACGAGACGGGGAGCCGTATGGTTTCTCGAGGCCTTGTTTCCCGGCTATGTATTTGCCCGATTCCACTGGGAGCTTCAGGCGCAGGCGGTCCGAGGAACACAAGGGGTGAGCACGGTGGTAATGTTTGGAACGAAAGCTCCGGTTGTGCCCGACGAAGTTGTGGAAAACTTGCGCGCGCAATTTGACGAAAATGAGTCGCACGAAGTGCCCGATAGCTTGCAGAGTGGGGATGTCGTCACGATTGGCGGGGGGCCGTTCCACGGGCTCGAGGCAACAGTCCTTCGAGTCATGGCTCCGAGCAACCGAATCCAGGTGTTGCTGGAAATCCTAGGCGGCGACAAACCAGTGGAAGTCCCACTTAACCAAGTGGCTCTAGACTCCTCGAAGGAGCTTCCGGGGCCCCTTCGGAGCCCGTTCCGAAGGGATTGTCGGTAATGTGGCACAGATCCTGAATTTCTCAGGATTGCGACGACATTCGCCGCGAGACTAGAGGAGTGCTGCGCGCCGTAACATTTCAGAAATGTAAAAAAGCGGAAAAATGTCGCTTTTGGATAATGGATGGCGCATTTCGGTTACGATTTAGTTTTGCGATACTGGATTCCGTTGTTAATCTCGGCGCGCTTTCGATAGTCTGCATAACCGCGGCATGGCTGAAGCTAGCTGACAGCAGTGCAGAATGTGCGCCATGCTCGATTCGGCGCGTTCGAAGGCAGGATAGCTTGATTCTGAGTTGTCAAAGGTCCGCACCCGATGACCACGTGCGGAGCCTTGCGTGATTCAGTCCTCACGGTGAGGTGGTGGAGGCGTCGAAACCTGCAGCTAACGAACCATAGCACAATGAAGTCTATAATGCGGATTCCGCGTTGGAAACGCGGCTTGGACCTAGCTTGTGTGGTCCTGAGCGCGCCCGTATGGGTGCCGATGATGGTGCTACTCACCATCTGGATCAAGATCGTCTCCCCCGGGCCAGTCTTCTTCATTCAAGAGCGAGTCGGTTACCGTGGCACTCGCTTCAACATTCTGAAGTTTCGAAGCATGAAGTATGGCGTCGAGACCACGGTGCACGAACAATATTTCCGGGACCTGATGCGCAATGGACGCCCAATGGTGAAGTTGGACTCCTTTGGAGATTCCAGATTGATTCCCCTCGGCGCTTTGATCCGGGCGGCGGGACTGGATGAGCTTCCGCAGATCATCAATATTCTGCGTGGCGATATGAGCCTTGTGGGACCTCGACCTTGCACGCCTTTGGAGTACGCCAACTATGAACCTTGGCAGAGGGAGCGATTCAATGCGGTGCCTGGCGTTACGGGGTACTGGCAAGTGAGCGGAAAAAATCGAACTACGTTCGAACAAATGGTCGCGCTCGACATCGCGTACACCAAGCGAATGTCATTCTGGTTTGATATTCGCATCATGCTGCGCACGCCTGCGGCAATCCTGCAGCAGGTCTTTCGCTCGAAGCCTCGGCAAGCGCCAGAGATCCTGGCGGCCCGCAAGGTCCGGCCCGAGTTCCTGGAAACGCAGGGTCTCGGTCATTGAATTCACTCATTGTTCCATGAATCAACCGCTATCAATCGGCGTCGTCGGCTACGGCTATTGGGGCCCTAATCTCGTTCGTAATTTTAAGGCAGTGCCGAACTGCAAAGTTCCGGTGGTCTGCGACCTCAATCAAGCGCGACTGAAGCATCTGCAAAATGTGTATCCGGATGTTGCTCCGGAAACGGATTTTCCCAGGTTTCTCAGTGAATATGCGCTCGATGCAGTTATAGTCGCGACGCCCGTGCGGCACCATTTTCCGCTTGCCAAAGCGAGCCTCCTTGCCGGGAAGCACACCTTCATCGAGAAACCGATGGCTTCTTCTTCGGCTGAGTGCGAGGAACTAATTGCGCTGGCGGAGGAGCGGCATCTTACGCTGATGGTGGGCCACACCTTCCTCTATTCACCGCCGGTGCAGAAGGTGGTGGAAATCATCCGAAACGGGGATATCGGCGAGATTCGCTATATCAATTGCCGGCGATTAAACCTGGGGCTGTTCCAAAAGGATATCAACGTTGCGTGGGATCTCGCGCCACACGACATCGCGATCATTTTGCACATCCTCGGCGAAACACCGACGATGATCAATTGCCAGGGAAATGCCCACGTGACGCCTGGCATTGAGGACGTGACAAACATGTCTCTCTCATTTCGCAAGGAACGGTTTGCGACGATCCAGAGCAGTTGGCTCGAACCGCGCAAGGTCCGTGAAATCACCATCGTCGGCACTCGGCGAATGATAGTCTACGACGATCTCCAGACTATCGAGAAGGTGCGGATCTACGACACCCGGGTGGAACGGCCGCCGTTCTATGACACCTTCGCGCAGTTCCAATACTCGTATCATTACGGAGACAGTTACATTCCGCACGTTCCTCAGGAAGAGCCTCTCAAGGCACTCGCCCATCATTTCGTGGAATGCATTCACACGGGCCGGCGCCCGCGGACCAGCGGATCAGACGGCTTGCACCTCGTGCGCATCCTCGAAGCTGCATCCGCTTCGCTCCATGCGGGTGGCGCGCCGGTCCCGTTTGCGACCGAAAATCACCTTGCGGATGCCGTTCAGCCTTCCAGGAACGCTTCGGTACCCGCCGGGGCGGGAGGCAACGGCGCTACATGGCAATGACGCAGGCCGCGCCGCTATACCAGCGCATCGCGCCGGACGTCGTGCTGGGGGAGAACGTCCGCATCTTCGCGTTCGTGAATCTTTACGGATGCGTGATCGGCGATGACACTAAGGTAGGGACCTTCGTGGAGATTCAAAAGGGAGCGAGAATTGGCAAGCGCTGCAAAATTTCGAGTCACTCCTTCATTTGTGAAGGGGTCGTGGTGGAAGACGAAGTCTTCATCGGGCACGGGGTCACATTCACAAACGATCGTTATCCCCGGGCAACGACACGCGACGGGTTGATGAAAACCGATGCGGACTGGAAATGCCAGAGCACGATCGTCAAGCGAGGTGCCTCGATCGGTTCCGGCGTAACGTTGCTTGCGGGCATAACCATTGGAGAACGGTCCATCATCGGAGCCGGCAGCGTAGTCACTCGAGATGTTCCCCCTGGCGCGGTGGTCGCAGGAAATCCTGCCAGAATCAAACGAACCCAATTGCCGGACGATGCAGATTAAAGTGCCCTTTCTCGACTTGCGCGCGCATCACGATGCGCAAATGCCAGAGTTCCTCGCCGCGATCCGTGAGGTCATAGAATCGTGCGCGTTCGCAGGCGGACCCTACGTGGCCCGATTCGAGGAAGAGTTTGCCGCGTACTGTGGCACGCACTACGCGGCTGGTGTGGGCAACGGAACCGACGCGCTTTGGCTCGCGCTGCTCGCGCTAGGAGTCGGACCAGGAGATGAGGTCATTACCGTGCCCTCGACATTCATGGCTACTGCAGAGGCGATCACCTACTGCGGGGCGCGGCCAGTGTTCGTCGACGTGGACGAGGCTACATGCACAATGGATCCGGAATTGCTCGAGTCGGCAATTACCTCGCGAACGAAGGCGATCATTCCGGTCCATCTGTTCGGCCAAATGGCAGATATGGATCGCATACTCGCGATTGCGCAGACGCATGGAATCCCGGTGGTTGAAGATGCATGCCAGGCCCACGGCGCCACGTATCGCGGACAGACGGCAGGGTCGATGGGAGTAGCCGGCTGCTTTAGCTTCTATCCTGGGAAAAATCTCGGCGCATTTGGGGAAGCGGGTGCCACTATTTCCAACGACCCGGAACTTTATCGCAAGATCTGTGTGTTACGCGACCATGGGCAGAGCAAAAAGTACTACCACAGCATGGTGGGGTGGAACGGGCGCATGGATGGTATCCAGGCCGCTGTGTTGAGGATCAAATTGCGCAACCTCCGTTCCGCCACGGAACTTCGACGACAACATGCAGCTCAGTACGATCGAGAGTTGGAAGGCATCGAAGAAGTCCTTCGTCCGCGCGAGGCGCCGGGGCGAACGCACGTCTATCATATTTATCCGATCCGAGTGTCCCGCCGCGATGAGTTTATCCAGGAACTGACGAGTGCTGGGGTGGGAACTGGCATCCATTACCCGGTTCCTGTGCATCTGCAGGAATGCTATGCCGGGTTGGGTTACGGGGATGGAAGCTTCCCTGTGGCGGAAAGGTGCGCGCGCGAGTTTGTCTCCCTCCCGATGTTCCCGGAACTTACGTCCGACCAGGTGAGCTACGTTGTCCGCGCCGTGAAAAACGCGGCTTCCGCGGTGCTCCTCTGACGCAATGGAACTCTCGATTGGAGACATCGAAGGCTTTTGCGAATGTGTGATGGGAGCTGCCGCCCATCGCCGCTGGCGACTTGGGCTGGGCGCATGCGTCGAATTGCAAACGGACCTTATCGATCCTTGTGTAGATCCGTCGTGGGCTGAGCACGTGGCAAACCACGCCGATGCCACGGTTTTCCACGGCAGCGGGTGGGCGCGTGTTTTGCAGGCCACGTACGGCCACCGGCCTTTCTACGCTTGCGCGCGCAACGGTGACGGCAAAGCCGCCCTCGTGCCCCTGATGGAAGTTCGCAGCTGGCTCACCGGGGCTCGCGGCGTTTCACTTCCATTCACGGATTGCTGCGACGTCCTTGGGGCGAAGCGGGAGCAGGAGCTCTTTGAGAAGCTCTGCAAGTTGGCCGTCAACCGCCGTTGGAAACACCTGGAGTTCCGGGGAAAAGGAATCGTCCCTCACGACGCAACACCGTCGACGCATTTCCTCGTCCATCAGTTGGACCTTTCGCGGGGCTTTGATGCCGTGGAAAAAGGGATTTCCGGCTCGGCGCAGGGCGCAACGCGGAAAGCGCGTTCCAACGGAGTGCGCGCGCGCATCGAACATTCAATCGAAGGGATGCGCGCCTATTATCGGATGCACGCCGCCACACGTCGACGGCACGGACTTCCGCCGCAGCCATGGAGCTTCTTTCAGAATGTCCATCGGCATTTAATCTCCGAAGGACTCGGATTTATTGCTGTGGCGGAACACGAGGGACGCGCGATTGCGGGGGCGGTGTATTTCCACAATGGCAAACATGCGATGTACAAGTACAGCGCGTCCGACTTCGCGTTCCGCAATTTGCGTCCGGCAAACCTCGTGATGTCGACCGCGATTCGCCACCTTGTGGAGTTGGGCTGTCAATCCATTCATTTCGGGCGCACCACAGAAGAAAACGAAGGTTTGCGACGTTTTAAGCGGGCTTGGGGCGGGGAGGAAACGCGGCTGCCTTATTATCGATTTGATATCCGCCGAAATACCTGGGTGACCTCGCCACACTGTGTCGAAGGGGCCCACAATTCATTCTTTCGCCGCATGCCCGCGGCAATCAATCGCGCGCTGGGGGGATTGCTGTATCCACACCTGGACTGAGGAATGGGAGACGCACCATGCTAACGGAACTAACGGACAAAGACGGAGAGGAGAAGCCGCCGGGAATCGGGCTGCTCGATATCGCGCGCATGCTGTTCAAACATAAGTGGAAGTTGTGCTTGGTCGTGCTCGTGAGTTTCGGCGCCGCAGCCGCGATCTATCTCACGCATACTCCTCATTACGAATCGACGAGCAAAATTCTGGTTCGTTACGTCGAGGAAGTTAGCAATGTCGATGCGACCCCGGAGGGAGGGTCACGCTCTGGTCCGACAAACGACAGCGTCATCACGGCTGAAGCAGAAATTCTCCGAAGTTGGGATCTCGCGGAGGAAGTGGTCGCTCAGATCACTCCCGCGGTGATTCTCCGCAACGCGCCCGAGACGTCCCCGGCCCTCGCGGCGAAAGCATTTGTCAAAGCTTTGGAGGTGGATCCGCCAAAAGGAAGCAGGGTTATCACGGTAACATATCGGCACCCCGATCCTGATGTCGCTGTCAAAGCTCTGACAATTCTCATCAACACCTACCTCGACAAGCACGTCGAATTCCACCGCGCGACCAAATCGCGGGAAACGTCGCGCTCTCGTTTGAGCGCGCTTACGGCCAGAATTGCCGGCCTTACGGAACAGATAGAGCAACTCAAAGCGGACAACGGGGTGAGTTCATTGACCGAAGCCGCTGCTGGACTGAACAAGCGGGCCGAAGAAATCCACACGCAGACAGAATCCGCCAAGGCAGATCTCCAGGAGCAAATCGCCCGGGTCGCAGAACTGAAGAAGTTAGGTCTGATCAAGGAAGGACCGGTCAAAGGAGAGAGCGGCGAATCAGCAACCGAAAGTTTGGCAGGACAAGCGACTGTGGCGGGTGATCCATCCGTCCAGTCCACGTATAAAGTCCTGCTGAGAGAGCTCAATCGCCTGCAGGAAGAGGAATTGAAACTCTTGGGGACTTACTCTCGTGAGAGCACCCCGGTTCGGCAGAACAGAGCACTCATCGAAGAAGCCGAAAAGCGCCGGGCAAGTCTCGAAGAAAAGCACCCTGCGCTGCTTGCGGTAGGGCCGCCAATCACTGCGGGTTCTCCTGTATCCCCAGCGATCGAGCCAACCGTTGAAGTGGTGCGACTCTCTACCCTGACTGCCCGCGTCGAATATCTCACCAAACGTGAGGAAGCCCTCAAACTGGAGTTCAAGCAATTTGCCAACGTATCGAAGCGCTTGCACGAGTTGGAGCGCGACCGGGAGTTGCAGACCCAGGGCCTCAAACAATTTGCGGAGAACTTCCAACGAACGGAGTTCGAAACCCCACTCAAGGCTGCTGACTACGATAACATCGTCATCGTGCAAAAATCCTCGCCTCCCATTCTTGCTCTGAGCAAGTTGTTCAAGCTCATCGCGGGGGTGATTGTCGGAGGGGTCGGCCTTGGTGTTGGCCTCATCGCGTTCTTGGAGTTAATGGTAAACCGGTCCGTGAAGCGACCGCTGGAACTTGAAACTCGCGTTGGAATTCCTCTGATGATGCACATTCCTTACGCCTCACCAGCGGAGCGGCGGAGGTTGACGGGGGTCAAAACCAAAGGGAGTGGGAAGCCGATTGTTCTGAGTGGAACTGAGGCGTGGGCAGCCGGTCATTTCATACGACCTTTTGCGGAGTCTATCCGTGATAGGCTGGTTCTTTACTTTGAGCAGATCGGATTGACGCGAAAACCGAAGCTCGTCGGCGTAACGGGGTATTCGAAAGGCTCCGGTGTCTCCACTATCGCGTGCGGAATTGCGGCGGCGCTCTCGGAAACTGGAGACGGAAAGGTGTTGCTCGTGGATCTGAACGTTGCCCATGCCGAAGTGCACCCGTTCTTCGAAGGAAAACCCGCCGCAAGCTTGATGGAAGCACTTGCGGGTGGTGCGCATCTTACTTCGGCGGCAGACAATCTGTATCTCGCCACGGCCACGTCGCGTCACGGTGAAAAGACAGCGCAACTGTTTCCCAAGCGCTTTTACGATATGCTGCCGACGTTTCAGGCGAGCGAGTTTGACTATATCATATTCGACATGCCGCCGATGAACGAGAGCAGTTTGCCTCTCGCTATGAGCGGGTTCATGGATCAGATGCTCATGGTAGTCGAAGCGGAAAAGGACAACCGGGACGCAGTGAAACGCGCCAGCGGCGACTTGATCCGGGCGCGAGCCAAGCTGAGCGGCGTTCTCAACAAAACGCGGGCCTACGGTCCCAAATGGCTCTTGGAAGCTTAGAAGAGGCGCCCAATGCGCAATACGTCACGCCCGCGCTCAAAATGCGCGGGTATCCATAATTGAGCTTAATCCGTCAACTAGCTGCTGCCTTCACAGCAGGAACCTCCAGCGTCATCACGGATCACCCAGCCGTGCATCACCACTGCCGTCTAAAGGGGCGGCACCCCGAGAGTCCTGATCTGCGCGATGCTACGCAACAAAATATACTATGCGATTAAGCCGTTTCTATCCACGCGAATGCGGTTCAGGATTCGTCGGTGGTGGGCAATGCGTAAACGAGAAGGAGTCGCCCATCTGTGGCCGATCAAACCGGGATCGGAGCGCCCGCCCATGGGATGGACGGGCTGGCCGGCAGGGAGGAGATTTGCATTCGTGCTTACGCACGATGTCGAAGGGCCCGAAGGATTGGAGCGCGTCCGGAGTCTCATGCAGCTCGAAATGGAGATGGGCTTCCGCTCGTCTTTCAACTTTGTGCCAAAAGGCACATACTCGGTTCCCCAGGAACTCATACGGGAACTTGTTGGGAACGGATTCGAGGTGGGAGTTCACGACTATCACCACGATGGCTATCTCTATAGCTCCCCATCGGAGTTCGCTCAGAAAGCGAAAGGGATCAATCAAACCTTGCGAGATTGGAATGCGGTCGGTTTCCGGTCGGGGTTTATGCTCTGCCGAATGCCCTGGCTTCATGCGCTCGACATCGAGTACGATGCCTCGACGTTCGATACGGACCCGTTCGAGCCGCAGCCGGAAGGTCGCCACACGATATTTCCCTTTTGGGTCGAACCCGAACTTTCGACGAACGGGAAACATGGAGCCAATGGAACACGCAAGGGCTATGTCGAACTCCCATACACCCTGCCGCAGGACTCCACGCTATTTTTACTTCTGAATGAAAGTGGACCCGGCCTTTGGCAACGAAAACTCAAGTGGATCGTTGAGCATGGTGGCATGGCTCTGGTGGACACGCACCCTGATTACATGGATTTTGATGGAGGGCGTTCGGCAGTATCCTATCCGGCTGAATGGTATCGGAGTTTCCTCGGGCATGTCCGCGAAGTATATGGTAATCACTGCTGGCACGTCCTTCCCCGCGAGGTCGCAGGCTTTGCCAGGAACTCTATGACAGCGACTGAGGCGACCGGCGTTCATCCGCAACGCAGCGAGAGACCATCTGTATCAAAGATCTGGGTGGATCTGGATAACACGCCTCATATTCCGTTTTTTAAGCCGATTCTTCGAGAGCTCCAGGAACGTGGCTACGAAATCGTGCTAACGGCGCGCGACGCCTATCAGGTGTGCGAAATGGCTAGTGCCTACGGACTGAACCCTAAAATTGTTGGCAGGCATTATGGAAAACACCGCGCGCTCAAGTTTCTCGGCTTCCTCTACCGCGCTGCGCAACTGCTCCCATTTGCGCGAGGGAAGCGGCCCGTCCTTTCATTGAATCACGGAAGCCGGTCACAAGTTTTAGCGAGCAACCTGCTCGGTATTCCGAGCATAACCATCATGGATTACGAGCACAGCCGCTCGGTTCCGCTTGCTCATCCGACTTGGATGGTAGTTCCGAAGCATTACCCCGACCACATCCCGGGTCAGCCTTCGAGCCGGGTGCTTCGCTATTCTGGGATCAAAGAAGACGTCTATGCGCCTGAGTTTGTTCCGGACCCGCGCATTATCGACGACCTTGGGATCGATCGCTCCGACGTAGTCGTTACAGTTCGTCCGCCAGCAAGCGAGGCGCATTATCACAACCCTGAAGCGGACGTCTTGTTCGAGACATTTATGGAGCGCGTGTGCTCCTCGTCCGGAATCTTTTCAATCCTTTTGCCGCGAAACAAACGGCAGGAACAAGAGATCCGTAGTCGTCACGCAAATTGGTTCGAGAAGGGGAAGTTAATAATTCCAAGCGGAGTTGTTAATGGGCTCAACCTCCTTTGGCACTCTGACCTGGTCGTGAGTGGAGGGGGCACAATGAACCGGGAAGCTGCGGCGCTGGGGGTGCCCGTTTACAGTATCTTCCGCGGCAAGACTGGAGCGGTGGATCTGCGCCTGCAGGCTGAAGGGCGCATGCTTTTGATCGAGAACGTGCAACAGGTGCACGATAAGATTCAGTTGAAAAAGCGACCTCGGGAACTCCGCGCGGAAGCGGCGTCTCGTCCGGCGCTGGAGGAGATTGTAGGTCACGTGGAAGAGATCATCAAACTTCACGCCGCGCCGGGAACGCGAATGAAGTGAGCGGGAACGCCTTTTTGAGACGAATCGCACCAATGAAACTGCTCCTTGTAGCCGGGGCCCGCCCGAACTTCATGAAGATCGCGCCGCTGATCCACTCCATCCAGAGGTGGAACGATCAGTCGGCGAACGATGCGGACCGAATCGAGATCACGTTGGTTCATACGGGCCAGCACTATGACGCGCAAATGTCGGACATCTTTTTCCAGGAATTGAAGATTCCGAATCCAGACGTTTCGCTCGAAGTAGGTTCCGGTTCTCATGCTGTGCAAACCGCCACGATTATGACGCGGTTTGAACCAGTTTGCGAACGCTACAGGCCGGATTGGCTGGTGGTGGTGGGTGACGTGAACTCGACCGTCGCATGCGCGCTGGTAGCGGCGAAGCTAGGCATTAAAGTCGCGCACATTGAAGCGGGGTTGCGAAGTGGCGATCGCTCCATGCCGGAGGAAATCAACCGGCTCGTGACAGATGCCATTTCGGACCTGCTGCTGACGCCATCGGAGGATGCGAGCGAGAATCTCCGCCGTGAAGGCATCCCTGAGTCCAAGATCAAGCTGGTCGGGAACATCATGATCGATTCTGCCCTGGCGCATGTTGGCGGGGGAAGAAATGGCAGGGTGTTCAAGGATCTGGGTCTGACGGAGCGATCATTTGTTTACGTGACTTTGCACCGTCCTTCGAACGTGGACACCCGGGAGTCGCTGAGCGTCATCGTGCAGGCACTGTCAAAAATCGCAGATGAGTGGCCGGTGGTATTCCCAATTCATCCGCGCACGCGAAAGCGAATGGAGGAGTTCGGGTTGAGTTTCAGCGGCAAAGCCGGAGTGAAAACGATCGATCCAGTCGGGTACCATGATTCGCTTGCTTTGACCCAGTATTCGCGTTGCGTGCTCACCGACTCAGGAGGAATCCAAGAAGAAAGCACCTTATTCCGGACCCCTTGTTTGACCCTTCGGCCAAACACGGAACGGCCGATCACCATCACGCTGGGAAGCAATCGGCTCACCACGATCGAGAGCCTTCATGATGACCTCCATAAGACGATGTTGGGCCCCGATCGGCTTGGCGAAACGCCTGCACTTTGGGACGGCAAAACATCCGCCCGAATTCTGCGCGCCCTTTTGACAGCGTAACCCGGGAGATGGTCGACGTTCTCTTCACACTTGATTACGAGATCCACGGAAACGGGGAAGGCTGTCCATTGGAGTTGATGGTGGAGCCAACTGAGCGCCTGATGGATCTATTTGATGAATACGGCGCGAAGCTGACCATCATGGCAGATATCGGGGAGATTCTGAGGTTCAAGGAAGTCTACGAATCCACCGGTCGCGATCAGTTTCATTACCTAAAAATTGCCTCTCAACTAAAGCGCGCGGTGCGGCGCGGCCACGATGTGCAGTTGCACATCCATTCGTCTTATTTCAAGGCCGTGCTTGATGAGGGGAAGTGGCGCCAAAACTGGGACGAATACAGCTTTGCGGAACTTCCGCTCGCCCGAATGACCGAGATGGTGCGCGCCGGTAAGAATTATTTGGAGGATTTGCTAGTGGCCGAGGATCCGAGCTATGCGTGTATTGCGTTTCGAGCAGCGAATTGGTCCGTGAATCCTTCCTCGAACGTGGTCGCGGCCCTCTGCGCCAATGGCATTGCCATTGATACTTCTGTATTCAAATACGGCCAGCGCCGGGGAATCGTCACTTTCGATTATTCTCGCGCCGCCAGCGAGTACGCGCCGTGGAGAGCCAGTGACCATGACTTGTGTCGCGCCGATCACGACGGGCGGGTCTGGGAGTTTCCAATCTATTCTGAAGCCCGCTGGATTGGCGCGTTTTTGACGAGGAATCGCCTGAAGCGCGTTCGGCAATCGAACAAGCACCGGATTGCGCAACCTCAGCGTAGCGCGACCAAAACCGGAACTGTGAGATCCTTGGCGCGAAAGTTGGGCGCGTTGTTCCGGCGGCACGCCTGGAAAGCCGACTTCAACCAATGCACAGGGACGCAATTGATCAGGGTCGCTCGACGAGTCGCCATCGCAAGTCGAGAAAAGATAATGCCCTTGGTCACCATCGGGCACTCGAAGTTGATCGATGAGGCGAATACGCGCAGTCTGCGTCCATTCCTTGAGTTTGTAGCGAAGCGGGCAAGCGAGTTTCGCTTCGGCACGTTCCACGATTGGAAGGCGGCGATCAATCCAGCGCGGTTGTGCGTCGAGGAGACAGCCTGATTCACGCCGGCGATGAACGAGCGCGAACGAGTCTTTTCCGTGATCATCGTCAATTGGAACGCAAAAGCGTTCCTGGACGAATGCCTTCAGTCACTTGCCCGAAGTGACTGCGCGGATCGACTCGAGATAATCGTAGTCGATAACGCTTCCGAGGATGGTTCGCCCGAACTAGTCGAGGCGAAGTATCCGAGCGCGCGCGTGATCCGGAACAGCGCAAATCTCGGGTTTGCTGCTGCTAACAATATCGGCATTGCGCGGAGCACGGGAGAATACGTTTTCCTGGTGAATTCAGATGTAAATGTCGCGCCGGACTGCATGGAAACGCTCGCGAGGTACATGGATGCCCGCCCGGAAGTTGGCTTGTCAGGTCCGGCAATGCTCGGCCCTGACGGCAAGATCGGCCGCTCGTGTCGTGGATTTCCCACCTTGTGGCGAATGATTTGCCACGCACTGTTCCTGGACCGCCTGTTTCCCTGGAGCCAGAGATTCAGCGGCTATACGATGTGGTATTGGAAGCAAGACTCCACCCGCGAGGTGGACATTCTGGGTGGCTGGTTCCTTTGCGCGCGGAGGACCGCGCTCGAAAAGGTCGGGGGACTCGATGAGCGCTTCTTCTTCTATGCAGAAGATATGGACTGGTGCCGCAGATTTCACCTCAACGGCTTCAAGCTGGCATTCGTGGCGGAGGCACAATCCGTTCATTACGGCGGCGGAAGTTCGAGGGTCGCGCCGGTCAAATACTATATCCAGGAGCAGCGGGCAGACCTGCAATTGTGGCGCAAACACAATCCGAGTTGGAAATGCGCCCTATATTTCCTGGTGTGCATCGTTCACCAAGCGACGCGATGCGTGGTGAACACCACTTCTGCAATTCTGACACGCAATCGCGAGACTCGCGGATTCAAAGCCAGGCGCAATGGCCAGTGCTTGCTTTGGTATCTGCGTGGAGCGCGGGAATAGACAATGTTGACGTCGATCCCATCCGCGCGGGGCCATCGCTTTCTTCTGACCTTTCATGGACTGGGAGAGCCCGGGCGCGACATTGACGACGGGGAAGACGCATACTGGCTCGATCCTCAGTTCTTCAAACGGGTCCTTGATTTGGTTTCAGAACGAAGGGATGTGGCTATCACGTTTGACGACGCGAACGCGTCTGATTTCGAGATCGCTCTTCCGGCTTTGGAAGAGCGCCGTTTGCGAGCGACGTTTTTTCTCGTGACGCGCCGTTTCGGCGCAAAAGGATGCCTCAGCCGCGAGCAAGCGCTCGGATTGCGCGCCGCTGGGATGTCAGTTGGATCGCACGGGCTCCATCATAAAAAATGGGGCCTTCTCCGGGAGGTTGAACTCCGCGACGAGCTCAATGCATCGAAGCGCGAGTTGGAAGATCTCCTTGGCGAGCCCATCTCCGAAGCAGCCTGTCCTTTCGGCAGCTATAACCGCAAGGTGGTGCGGTTCGCCCGCAGCGCGGGATACGCGCAGATCTTCACGAGTGACAACGGTCCGACCATCGGGAGGGAGTACGTTTGCGCTCGAAATACCATTGTTCGGAGCCATTCGCTCGAGGATGTAAAACGGAAGCTCGCCTACATTCCACGCGGCGTCACGGCTCTGCTTCGCACATTGAAGTTGTGGATTAAGCGCTGGCGATGAGATCGGCGAATTCAAATTCGGTGCGGGCTATCGGTGCGCAGAGCGGCGACGGGATGGTTTTTGTCAGTTTCGCAGAATCCTTTTCGTCCCCTGAAGTTGTATGGAGCCTTGCGGACGCCGGATTTAATCCGCTCGTATTTGGCCGGGCGGGGTCCAGCACTGCGCTCCGGAGCAGCCGTTATGCTCGCATAATTGACGTCCTCGCCCCTGAACGTGACGTTTCGCGTTCGGCCCTCGAAATGCAAAGCGCCGTTCAGAAGCTCACGACGGGCGTCCCGGGACGCCATGTATTTCTGGCGCTCGACGACGTCTCGCTTCTTTTGGCGACGATGGTTAAATGGCCGGAAAATTGCGAGGTGATCGGACTCGATGGCGCAAGCGTTGCCTTAAACAAGCAATCACAGACCGAACATGCGATGAATGCCGGCTTCCGAGTTCCCAGGACCGTCGTCCTGACTGGTCCTGGCGGCAGCAGCACAGGAGAGTTGGATTTGCCTGTCATTTTGAAACCGGCTGAAGCGGTTTCCGTGCGGAATTCGAGGGTGACCAAAGACGGGTTCCGCATTTGTCACACTCCGGAAGATCTGCGCAAAGGCATTGCAGCAATGGACCAATCCGGTCCGGTGCTTATGCAGGAATATATATCCGGGGTTGGGGAAGGGGTGTTCGGAATTGCTTCGAGTGGTTCGGCAACTCATTGGAGCGCGCACAGGCGCATACGAATGATGAATCCGTTAGGGTCCGGTTCAAGCGCTTGCATGAGCGTTCAACCGGGGAAAGAGGAGATGGAGCAGACCTCCCGCTTCCTTGCTTCCATTCGCTGGAGCGGCCCATTCATGATCGAATTGCTTCGGGATCGGCAAGGGCGTCACTGGTTCATGGAGTTCAACGGGCGTATCTGGGGCAGCACTGCTCTCTCGCGGCGTTGTGGGATGGAATATCCGGCCCTCGCAGTGGCGAACGCGAGGGGACAAGCTGCGACTAATGCGCCGGCGCAAACAATGCCGGTAGGTGTCGTTTGTCGGCACGCCGGGAGGGAGATCCTGCATGCGCTCTTCGTGTTGCGGGGCCGTCGGCCCAGTCGGCATGAAAACTGGCCCACCAAGTGGAAGACGATCCGCGAACTATTTCGCGTCCGAAGATCCGAGCGCTGGTACAATTGGCGAGAGGATGACCGAAAGGTCTTCTTCAAGGATGTTTGGTGCACCTTATCGGCGGTTTTTGCAAAGCGAAGGAAGGAGCACGCGGCATGAAAATTCCCGTCGCAGTTCATGTTCATTCTGACTGGTCTTACGACGGTTCTTCGTCGTTGAGGCAAATCGCGGAGCTGTTTTTGAGCCGCGGATTTCGCGCCGTGCTTGTTTCCGAGCACGACCGCGGATTCGATGCAGCGAAAGCAGAGCGCCATCGCGAGGCCTGCCTGCGAGCGAGCACAGATGAAATCCTCCTCGTCCCCGGGTTCGAATACAGCGACCCGGAGAATGTGGTGCATCTGACCTGTTGGGGGAAAATGCCGTTTCTCGGGATGGACCGGGAATCCACCGAAATCATTCAACGTGTGGCGGACCTCGGAGGTTTCTCTGTCTTTGCGCATCCGACGCGAAAGGCAGCTTGGCGAAAATACTCAGAACGATGGACAGAGCATCTTGGGGCGATAGAGCTTTGGAATCGAAAAACCGACGGATGGGCGCCTAGCGGAGAGGGAATGGCCTTGATAGAACAATACGAGCTCCCAGCCATGGCGGCACTGGATTACCATACCAAGCGGCAGCTCTTCCCTCTGCGAGCGTGGATTGATGTGAATGGTCAAGTTAGCGAGGAAGTGCTGACTGAGTCCCTGCGGGCCGGACGATTCCACTGCGAGGCGTTTGGAAAACGTCTCGAGTCTTTCGCCAAACCGGGCCAGCGATTGACACTTTCTTTGTTGGAATGGATGCGGCGCAGCGCCGCCGCATTGGTTCGGGCTGCAATCGGCAGGAGGCGCGAAAACTCGCTCAATTCCAGCAACAGGCATTCCGCAGCGGCATAAACATGACCAGCACGCCACTGAACGCGAAATACGTCCTCATCAGCGCTGTTCGCAACGAGCAGGATTACATCAATGGACTTGCATCTTGCGTAATCGCGCAGCAGACGCGACCCACGGTGTGGGTTATTGTCGATGATGGGTCGAGCGACCGGACTGTAGAAATTGCAACGACACTAGCAGAGAAGCACCCATGGATTCGTGTGGAAAAAATGCCGGTGGGCGGCGAACGCAGCTTTTCGTCCCAAGTTTACGCCGCCAAGCACGGATATGCTACGTTGCGCGATCTAGATTTCGACTTCGTCGGATTTCTGGATGCAGATATACGATTCGACGCAACTTATTACGATAAGTTAGTCCGGATGCTCTGCCTGGATTCCACATTGGGGCTCGTGGGTGGAGCTGTGGTAGATCAATACGAAAAAAAGACCACCTACCTTCGGCGGGGAAGCGAGGACTACCACGTGCCTGGCGGAGTTCAGCTCTTCCGGAGAGAAGCATTCGATCGCATTGGGGGATATCAAATCATCGACGGAGGCGGGCAAGACACCATTGCGGACATTATGGTGCAGATGCGCGGATGGAGGATTCGAGTTAATCCGGACGCCGTCGCGACGCACTTGCGGCCCGACGGCGTGAATGCTGGGAATTCATTTCGCCGCGGAATGCGATGGGGGCGAAAGTTTTACCTCCTCGGTTATCATCCTCTCTACTTCCTTGCGCAAAATGCGCGCCGTTGGAAGGAGGCACCGTTTCTCGTGGGCGCGTTCTTTCAGTTGGTCGGCTTTGTTGTTGCATCGTTCCGCAGGGAACGGCGGCCAGTGAGTGCCGAGTTCGTCGCCTTCCTGCGAGCGTTGCAGATGCGGAGGTTAAAGGAGCGTGTATTTCGGCGCGCGCCGAGTGAGCCAATTCAGACCGTCTAACCGGAATGAAGTCATACAGTTCCGAAACGAAATGGGGGGCTCTTTGGAGGGAGGCGCGTTGTCTCTACCAGAACCATAAGCTCAGGGCATCTTCGCGAATCGATCGTTACTTCGCCGAGCTTGGCCGGCATGAAGAGATGGTGGAGAGACGGTTCGGGCGAAAAATCCAGGACATGGAGATACTCGAAATTGGCCCAGGACCTTTCCTTGTGCATATGAGGTATTTCTCCCAGAGAAACCGCGTGACTGGAATCGATCTGGATGTGGTTCCGCACGGATTCGGGTTGAACCAGTACTGGCGGATGTGGAGGCAAAACGGGACACGCCGCACTCTCAAGACCATCATCCGAAAAGCAATCGGCATTGATCGCCACTACCACCGCGAAGTTAGGAAGCGACTTGGTTCGCACGCGGATAGCAACCTCCGCGTTCTCCAGATGGACGCATGCGAAATCGAATTTCCAGATGCATCATTTGACCTCGTCCATTCGAGATCGGTTTTTCATCATATCCCTGACCCGTCTGCCGCGCTGAAGCAGATAGGGCGGATCCTCAAACCGGGCGGAATCGCGATCTTCTCGTTTCACCTTTATACCAGTGAAAACGGCAGTTTGGATCCGCGAGTCTTCACCGACTCGAGGAGCGCAGTTTCCGCCTGGCCTCATTTGCGAAAGAGCGCGCAGTCCGAAGTGCACTCAAACGCATATGTGAACAAACTTCGGCTGGGTGCCTGGCTAGAGAAAATTGGGCAGGCGATGCCTGGTTCGCAAATCACGCTTTCCCAGAATCAGCGGCCAGGGATTTTAGAAGAAGCAGAGTTGCTGGTGAAAAGTGAGCTTTCCGATTACAGTCTTGAGGAACTGCTCACCGACGAAGTTTCCGTGGTCTGGCAAAAGCCATAACCAACCGTTTTTGCAAGAATTATGCCGGAAGAAGCGGGAGGAGCATCGACCTTTGGAGTCTGCTTTCTAGCATGCATGATCCTGCTCATGTGGTGGGCGCCACGTCGAATGGCCATTCTGCCGCTGTTCGTGACCACATGCTACATGCCACTTGGACAGATGTTCGTGGTCGCGGATCTCAACCTTCAGTTTTTCCGGATTCTGCTACTTGCGAGTTGGGTACGAGTCCTCGCTCGCGGGGAACATCGCGCGCTGCGCTTTGGCGCAATCGATCGGTGTTTTGCGGTTTGGTTAGTCGTGACGCTGGTTCTCGGCAGCTTGACCGACAGATCGCAATTTGCCGAGAGGTTCATCAACCGTTCTGGAGAAGTGTTCAATGCGGGTGCCGCCTACTTCCTGGTTCGGTGCTGGGTAAGAAATCTTCCCGAAGTTGTCGCGGTCGTGCGCGCGTTAGCATTGATCATCGTTCCGCTCGCCGGCGCCATGCTAATGGAGAAGATCACGAATCGAAACGTCTTCTACGTCTTGGGCGGGGTGCCCGAGTTTACCTTCGAGCGAGAAGGACGCCTTCGATGCCAAGGGGCATTCCGGCACCCGATTTTGGCGGGAACGTATGGGGCCACGCTTTTCCCTCTGTTCGTCGGACTTTGGTGGGCACAACCGAAAAGTCGGAGGATCGCCGTGATAGGAATCGTCTGTGCCGTCTTCGTGACTCTCGCAGCATCGTCGAGCGGCGCGGTGCTTGCGCTGGTCGCTGCCTGTCTGGGATTCGCCGCATGGCGACTGCGGAAATCCATGCGCGCGGTGAGGTGGGGGATTCTTGGGTTGGTGATCGCTTTGTCGTTCGCGATGAACGCTCCGGTTTGGTACGTATTCTCCCGCGCGAGCGAAGTCGTCGGTGGGACAGGGTGGTATCGTTCCTATCTCATCGAGCAGGCCGTAAACCATTTCGATGAATGGTGGCTGACCGGAACGCGTTACACGGCGCACTGGGCGCCCGGCGGGGAAACCCCCGTGGGGAATCCGGACAATACGGATATTATCAATCACTATGTTGCCGAGGGACTGGATGGAGGGATTCTAAAACTGACCCTGTTCGTGGGAGTTATTGTCCTATGTTTCAGTGCAATAGGACGCATTACGAGCGTTCGAAAGGGCCCGCCGACGATCACGCAACGGTGGGTGTGGAGCATGGGTGTGTGCCTTATGGCACACTGCGTCTCGTTCCTTTCCGTTGTCTATTTCGACCAAATCATCGTGATGTGGTTCTGGATTCTTGCAGCGGTAGCCGTTTTGCAGGCTCGAAGACTCCCAATTCCGCGATTAGCTCGGGATTCAGGAGGCTCCCCTGGTCCCGACGTTCCAGTCGTTCGCGTGACCAACTGTTGACCAAACCCAATACGGCAACCCGCGTGGTCTCAGAGATGCTAATTGCGATGCGGATGAAAACCAAGTGCGCCTCCCGCGCAACTCGGTACAATCGAGCCATGAATCTTTTAAGGACGATCTTCGTTTGGTGCCTGCTAGCGGCAAACGGCGTCGCCGCTACCTATTATATCGACTTCAATACTGGGGCCGATACGAATCCGGGCACAAAGGCCGCGCCGTGGAAACGCAATCCCCATATGCAAGGTTGGGCGGGAACGTACAACCCGCAGGGTGGTGACCGATTCATCTTCAAAGGCGGCGTCGTATGGCCGAGCAGCACACTGCCACTTAAACCGACCGCATCGGGAGCGGCGAATAATCCTACTTACTTCGGGGTTGAGCAAGATTGGTACGCTGGGGCGGCGTGGAGTCGGCCGATTCTGGACGCGGAATACATTGGGGAAACATGCATCGACCTTGGGTCGCTGAGTTGGCTGGTGTTCGAAGGTTTCGAAATCAAACGAGTAATCTCAGCGAAGAACTTTGGATTTGGATTAATCCAAGGCGGAACTCCAACTAATGTTCTGCTCAAGGGATGTTATCTCCATGGGTGGAGGACGACCAACTCTGCCGATGATGCGCATGGCGGCGTGATTATGATGGGGTATGCAGCTGGTGTGGATACCTTGGTAATGGAGGATTGCGAAATCGAGAACTCGGAGAACCAGGCGAGATGGGGCGGAGTTGCAGTGCGCATGTGGGGAGTAATCCGGAAGTGCCGGATCCATCACAACTCAAGTGCTGTCCTATTCTGCCTCGATTTCGACGGGAATGATCTTTATAATATCTGTCATCCAGTCGGTGGCTTTGATGCGGCTTATCACTGGAATGGTGTCTATCTCGATGCCAAAACACTTGGAAAAAACATAGGCTACTGCCGAAACAGCCGCATTAGAGACTGCGGGCTCGGAGCAAATATGGCTTATTTAAATCCCCGCGGCGCCAAGATCTATTGCTATAACAATGTGTTTTGGGGTGAAATTTCCGACCAGCGCGCAGTGGAGGTCGAGCCCTATAACTATAACTCCGGCGGGACGGATGGAGAAGCATACATCTATAACAACACGGGATTCATCGAGGCGAATAGCCCGCTGATCAGAGTCGTCGACCGAGGATCGAACCCGAAGTTGGCTGTGCTGGTTGCTCAGAACAATCACGTGATCGGAACGAACGCCAGCGTGCAAAGCGCCAATCCAAGTTCGATCGGTTCCATGACGATTGCGAACAACCTCGTGCAAACGCCTGACATTGCATTGAGCCAGGGTTATTCGAGCACGAACCAATGGGCACCCACCGACGCAGGAGACGCAACGGTCGACCGCGGGGTTTCGATTGCCGGAGTGTTTACGACGGACATCAACGGGTTCTCGCGCGACGCGACTTGGGACATCGGAGCGTATGAGTTTTCGATTCAGGGCAACGTGGCGCCGGCGGTCGCCCCCGTCGTGCAAAATGCCCAGGATGTCGATCCCGCTGCGCCTGGGCTGCAGGTTTATGTCGGAACGGACGTCCAATACTCGTCCAGCGCGACAGATGCCAATGGGGATCCTCTGTCTTGGAATTGGAGTTATTCGCTGAACGGCGGGAACAGTGTCGTCGTTGCCAATGGAACCGGTCCGGTTCAGCCGACTTTGTTCAGCTACGCCGGCGCGACGGCGGGGAGTAATTACGTATGGAAACTGACGGTGAGCGATGGGCAGGCTACTTCGAGCAGCCAATTGCAAGTGAGTGTCGTGGCGCCTCCTCCTCCTGAGCAAGGTTTTACGTTTGAGGCTGAGGCAGGAGTCATCACGGGACCGTTCCAGGTGCAAAACGGCATACTCCAGCAGGCGTCTCAGACTATTCTTTCGCAGGGCGGTCAGCCGGGTCGCGCAGTGTATCGATTCACCACGGTTGTCGAAGGAGACTATGTGATCTCGGGATTGGTGAATGCGCCGAGTGACTCCAACAACTCATTCTACTTCAACATTGATGCGGAGCCCACCGATCCTGCCTCAGTGTGGCAGATTCCCGTCACAAATAACTTTGAAGAGCGACTCGCGAACTGGCAGGGGGCCGGCACATGGGATAATCCGCAATTCGTGCCGAAGCGATTCCGCTTGGTGGCCGGCGACCATACTTTGATTATCTTGGGGCGCGAACCCGGGACGCAATTGGACCGAGTTCGCATCCTTAAGTTGCCGGTATCCCCGCAAGGAGTTCGGATCAGCAACCCGTAAAGGGGCTCCGCGCCTACTCGGCCCAAATACACGATTGAGAGAAATACGCTCGATACAGAGAGCGAGCTGCGCGTTCTGCAGCGCGCCGGGAAGGAGTCTCTATGCCGCGCAAAAGGACCGTCTTTTCGGAGCTCCTGGCATCTGGGGAGTTCGCGAGTGCGAGAATCCCGATTGCAACGTGCTTTGGCCGGATCCGTGGCCGCTCCCGGAGGATCTCGGACTCGCGTATGAGAACTACTACACTCATGCCGTCCCTTCGGACGACCATGACTGCGGCCTGATGCGACGAGTTTATCTAGCGATGAAGCGCGATTATTTCGCGATCCGCTTCGGCTACCGGGGGGCGAGAACGAATGGGGGCAGTAATGGCCTCGGGTTCCTGCTTTATTTCTTTCCAACGCGTCGGCGGACCGTGGGCGAGGAGGTGCGCTTCCTTCAGTATAAGCGTCAAGGGCGTGTGCTTGATGTTGGTTGCGGGTCAGGAAACTGGCTCGCGTTTATGCAAGATTTGGGATGGAAAGGCATTGGCTGCGATTTCGATCCTTCCGCAGTTCAAGCTGCGGCACAGCGGGGACTCGATGTGCGACTTGGGCCAATTGAAACTCAGAACTTTTCCGACGCAGAGTTCGACGCCGTGACTTTGAACCACGTGATCGAACACCTGCCGAATCCTCTCGAGACGCTGCGCGAGTGTCTGAGAGTCTTGAAGCCCGGCGGCAGCTTGTTTGTGGCTACCCCGAACGCAAACAGCCTTAGCCATACTGTTTTCGGCAAGGACTGGCGCGGGCTGGAGCTGCCGCGACATTTGTTTGTATTCACGCCGAATGCGTTAAGTTCGTTGCTCCTGAAGGCGGGCTTTGATCGTCCGGAGATCGAGCCGCAAATTGCCGAGTCAGTCCTTCACGATTCGATCATGCTGCGGAAATCGAGAAACGCATGCCTCCGTGACGTGCCGGCGAATCGCGTGGCGCGTTTCATGGCAAAGACACTTACGCTCGCGGAGACGTTTTTGTGCGCATTCAAGAGAGGGGCATCCGACTGCATGATTGCAATCACTAGCAAGCCCGATGGCCGAGTTGATCGGAAGGAAGCGCGCGCCAATTCTGAGCAGGAATGTCTGAGCAGGCCGTGAAACATCTCTGCGAAAACGAAGCTCCCACGGGGGCAGCCTCGTGCAGGGAGCCGGCTGATCTAATCCGTCCGGATCTCAAGGGGATCCGCGTGCTCGTGGCAATCGCAAGCTATGGAATGCGCAATTTCGAGCGCTTGAAGCGCATTGTCGAAAATTACCAAAAGATGGCTTTCGATACGAAGATCGTGGTTCTTTCTGAAGCGCCAAAGCCACTTCCTTCCAACGTTGAAGTTGCGGTCGGGCTGCCGATCAAAAATCCCTGGTCGTTACCCTTCGCGCATAAACCCATTTTCGCGGAGCGAGTGGAACAATACGACCTCTTTGTCTACTCGGAAGACGATATGGGGGTCACGGAGGATAACCTTTTGGCGTTTCTCCAGGTCACTTCGGAGTTAGCGCCGGACGAGGTGGCAGGCTTTTTGCGCTACGAAGTGGATTCGAGCGGGGGGCGATCGCTTCCGGAGGCGCACGGAGTAGCCCATTGGAAACCGGATTCGTTGCGAAAGCGAGGTCGTTACACAGTCGCCGAGTACTCGAACGAGCACGCTGCGTTCTACGTGCTTACGAGGCAGCAGTTGAAAGCCGCCATTCAATCGGGTGGATTCCTTCGCCCCCCGCATGAAGGAAAATACGACATGCTATGTTCCGCTGCGACGGACCCTTACACTTCGTGCGGTCTGCGGAAAGTAATCTGCCTCGAAGAGATCGAGAGTTTCCTCATCCATCACGTTTCCAACCAGTATGTCGGTCGACTGGGGACGGCTTGGGGTGAGTTTCGCGGTGAGATCGCCGCCTTGCATAGCCTTGCGGAAGATGGGCACCGTCCGAATCGATTGTGCAATCTGGATGCCGGCATCCAGCAGGGACGCTGGTCCAAGCGTTATGACGAGTGGTCCGAGGAAGTCGAGAGAGCTCTGCCGCCGGGGGCAAAGACCGTTCTCTCGGTCGGCGCTGGAAATGGACGGGCGGAACGAGCTTGGAAGGGAAATGGCTGTTTGGTGACCGTCGTCCCATTGACATCTGTGAAGGGGCAGGAATTGCGGCGGCGGGGAATCGAATCGATCGATACGACCTTCGAAGAGATGGACCGCGACCTCAACAATCGCACCTTCGATTGCGTTGTCGTCACCAACTTGCTCCACCTCCAAAAAAGTCCATCGGAGTTACTCGCAGGCTGCGCGCGGCGTGTTAGCCCGGAGGGCGCCCTGATCGTTAAAAGTCCGAACTTCGATTTCCTGCCCGTGCTGGTCCGGCGAAAACTGCAGATCGGCGAGTTCCGCCATCTCTCGAACTTCGACCGGTCGGCTGTCCGTCCTCTTTGCATTGATGAAATCCGCCGTGAACTCAAGCGGTGTGGCTTTTCGGAGATCCGGATCACATGGATTAGCGATGCGGATCACGGAAGCCCATCGGGTGCTTTGAGCTGCGCGAAGCGGCTTCGGAATTACTTCGGCAAACACGTGCTTCGAAAACGGCCGACGCGCTATTCCGCTGATCACTGGATCATCCGAGCCGTTCGACACAAATGATGGCCATCGATGCTATGATTAACCCGCAAAAACGGGAAGGCGCATTGCGCGGTGTCGCGCGCGAAACGCCCGGGATCGAACCGGCGTTGCGAGTAGCCTTTTCCCCTGTCTGGCCGGGAAATCCCTATCACTCCAGTCTGATTGAGACGCTGACAAGGCAAGGAGTGCACATTTCTGAAGAGCGGGAGGTGAAGGGGATTTATGGCGCGTCCCAGAACGGTCGAGAGCGCCTGGATGTGCTGCATCTCCATGCGCTCCCTTACTTCCGGGTTTCGCCCAAAAACTTGGCGCGGTACCTCGTGTTTTATGATCGTTTGAGGCGCCTCAAGGCCTCCGGAGTTAAGATCGTCTGGACGGTTCATGACCTCGACAACCATGATTCGGGTTTCACCCGCCTCGAGAGCGCAGTTAGTCGATTTGTCGCGCGGCGCGTCGATGCGCTAATTGCTCACGGCGATACAGCGCGGGAGTTAATCGTC
>CBHXZU010000008.1:0-31363 GCA_966125105.1 uncultured Prosthecobacter sp. | reverse complement strand
TGCGCAGGGAAGACGAGCGTGCCGTCGCGAAGCTGAATCCCTCTGCCGGGGCCATTGAAGCAGAGCCGCCACGCGGGATCTTTCACCTGCTGCGTGATGCTGACGGGCGGAGACCACGTCACGCCGTCGTCGGTGCTTTTGGAAATGACAAACTGGCCCGTTTCCTCAGGTGTGAAACCGGGCCCGCTGCCGGCCCAGGCGCGCGCGCCTTTGGACCAGAGCGCAGCGATGAAGATGGCGCCGGTTTTTGAATCGACGAGAATGGATGGATCGCCGACGCCATTGCCCCGTGAGCCGGGTTCGGCGGCGTCGAAGTCCATTACGCGCTGCATCGGTCCCCAAGTCTCGCCGTGATCGGTGGAGCGCATGAGTCCGACGTCGATATTGGCTGGGAGATCGCCGGTGGAGTTGTGGCGAATGTCGAATACAGCGAGCAGCGTTCCCTTGGTGGAAGTCGCGAGGCCGGGGATGCGGTAGGTGTGAACACCGTCATCACCCTGCGCGCGAATGACCTTGCGAAAGATCCGCGAGTCCGTGGGCGGAGTCAGGGGTTTTGGTTGCTGGTTGGCGGAAAGGCCGGGCGCGGCAGCCGAAAGCGCGGCGGCGAGGACGGGAATTCCGGCGAGCAGCAGCGCGACTTGTTTCACGGGACGCGCAATCATTTGAGCCACTGGAAAAAGCCAAGCGCCTCGAGTTCGGCGCGGAGTTGTTTTGTCTGCGTGGCATCGAGCGAAGTGTTGGGCAAACGAGCCGGGCCCACATCCACACCGAGCATGGCCATGGTCGCCTTGGCCGCTCCCATGTAGCCATGGCGCGCGAGGAGCGCGATCAAGCGGGTGCTGCGAAGTTGCGCGGCGCGCGCCGCGGGGAGATCGCCACGCTCGAAGGCCGCGATCAGGCCGTGGTAGAGCGGCGCGGCGAAGTTGAACGAACTGCCGATCGCCCCTTTCGAGCCAGTGGCGAGCGCGCCGAGCATCCATTCATCGATGCCCCATGGAATGTCCCAGTCTCCGGCGTGGAGGCACCGGAGGTACGCCATGAGGTCGGGATTGGTGAACTTGATGCCGGCGAGTGTCGAGATTCGCAAGGGCGCCTTTTCAAGGAATTCGACCATCGGTTGCGAGACGCCGGTGAGAGCCGGTATGTCGTAGTAGTAGAACGGCGTGGACGGTGCTGCGGCTGCAATCTCGGCACAGCAGGCGATGAGCGCGTCGAGCGAGCGCGGCTTGAAATAGGAGGGCGCGAGCGCGGAAATCGCAGGCGCGGCGAGCTTTTCCGCCTGCGCCGCCAGCGCGCGGGAATCGGCGAGACAATTTGAGCCGACATGGATGACGACCTTCAGCGCGCTGCCGCGCGCGACTTCGAACCAGCGCTGCGCGAGAGCGGTTCGCTCATCGACGGATAGCGAGCTGCTCTCGCCGGTGCTGCCGCCGATGAACACGGTGGTCACTCCGCTTTTCAAAAGATGTTCCGCCTGCCGCTCGACCACGGCGAGTTTCAGGGAACCGTCGGGGTGAAAAGGGGTGTGAGTCGCGGCGACGAGGCCGTGGAGCGGATGCGATGGTTTCATGCAAGAGAGTCGGGATCGGGAGTTCCAGCGAGGGAGGGCGGTCGGCGCGGCCTGATGAAAAGCACGAGCACCACCGCTACAGCCGCAGCCGCGGCGCAGATGCTGAAGATGATCGAAGGGTGTGCGCCCGCATCACGCATCGCGCCCACTTTTTTCACGGCGAGCCCGCCGAGAGTGATGCTGGCCATGTTCATCAACCCGAAGCCCGTCGCCCGGAGCTTCGGCGGCACGATCTGGCAAAGGATCGGCATGTTATTCGTATCGAAGAACCCCCAGCCAATGCCGAAGAGAATGAGGAAAACGATCGCGACGGTATGAGTCGGCGCATAGCCGATTCCAAACAGGGCCGGGATGCAGAGCGTCATGCCGAGCGCGCTGACATTGATATGGCCGCGCTCACTGCGCTGCATGCAGCGATCCGATAGGGCGCCGCCCAGGAGAACTCCGCCCAGCGAAGCCAATGTTACCCACAAGGTTGCGGAAACTCCCGCTGCGCCCTGCCCGATGTTGAACGTCTCCGCGAGCAGCGCCGGCATCCAGCTTTTTACCACCCATCCGGGCATCGCAGGCAGGGTGAAATATAGGATAAGCAGGAGGAACCCGCCGATCCCGAAGAGTGCCTTGAGGGAAGATCCAATGCTCAATCGCGACGCGGCGTTTTCCGTCTCAGCCGATCGTGGGGCGTTTTTCAAAAAGCACAGCAGCACCACCGCGTAGAGCACGCCGGCCAAGCCGAACCAGGTGAAGCCCGCGCGCCAGCCGTAACTCGAATCCGCGATATAGCCCCCGGTGCCGCCCAGGATGATTCCAAGATAGATTCCGGATTGGTGCACGCCCACGGCGCGGGAGCGAGTTCCGCCGCTGTGAAAGTCCGCGATCATCGCGAGCCCGGCCGGAATGTAACACGCCTCGCTCAATCCCATGACCGCCCGTGCCCACCAGAGTTGGTCAAAGGTCCGGGCGTGTCCGGTCAACCAGGTGATGGCAGACCAGATGGTGAGACTGCCGATTATTACCCAGCGGCGATTGAAACGATCGGCGATGTAGCCGCCTACCGGGCTGAAGATCCCGTAGACGAAGAGAAAGACCGCCATCAACTCGCCAAAGCGCGCATCGGTGACGATGTCCGGCACGTCCGCGATGATGGATTTCTTCATCGTGGAGAAGATCTGGCGGTCGAGATAATTGAGAAGAGCGACCGGCCAGAGGAGCGCCACGGTGAGCCAGGCCGCGCGCAGAGCGCGTAGTGGCGGGGAAGTTTCCATCTAGGGCGCGTGGATGCTCCACACTTCCGGTGAACGGACGCCGGGACGCGCTTCGCCGCTGGGAATCACCCACAGATTGCGCCACTCGGCTGTCGGTGTGGTCGCACGAGGAGCAGGGGTCACCCCCGCATCGCTCCAGCGATTTAAGGCAGGGTCGTAGGCGAGGATGCCGCCGGGAAAACCGGGATGCTTTTCGATCGGTTGGAAGCCGACGCGGGAACCGTCGTCACCACCAATCAGCAGGATGCGCCCACCGATTACTGGCGAAGGCGAGGGCGCAGCCACGCTAGGCTTTGGCAAGTCTGGAAGGCGCTGCCAGCCTTCGCTGGGTTGATAGGACCACGCGTCGAGCAGGTATACGCGGCCGGTTTTACCATTCGCGTTGGGCTCGAGCGCCGCGCCGCCGAACACGTAAAATGCGCCATCGCGCGCCGCGCCGGAGGCGAGGATGCGCGGGTTTCCCGGAAGCGGAGGCAGTTCGCGCCATGCCGGAGTCTGCGCGGAGAGATCGAGGGAGAACGCCCGGTTCGTGGCGCGCTGCTCGCCGGGTTCCTCCGACCCGCAAGCGACGTAGAGGACGTCTCCCACGAGCGCGCCGCTCGATCCGCTCAAAGGAATGGGCAGAGGCGGCAACGATTCGGTCGTGATACCGCCGCCCTTCCAGGAGAGGCAAAATGCGGCGGCATAGTGGCGGTCCGCATCGCTCCCACCCACACAGACGAGCCGATCGCGCCAAGTGATGCTGATGCCATAGGCGAGGCGACGAGGCAGGCGGCCCGCTTCGCGCCAAGGCCCCTCCGGCATTTCCAGAACCCACACGCGATCATGCCAAACTTTAGTCCCGCCTTCCCACGGCATCTTGCCCGGAAAGTTCGCGCCACCTGCCACGAGCAGCGCGCCCCCGCTGACGCCGGCAAATGGCGCGGCGACACCGAGCGGATCGGGCAGCGGTGGCAATGGATTCCACACCAGCGCGTCGCCGGCGGCGGCAATGGCAGAAGTCGTCATTAGTAAGGATAGAAAGGCGCGCGACACAGGCGGTGGACGCGAGTCCGGGGAGGAAACTAAGGTGGGCGAAGAAGCTTCGCGATGACTGGAAACTTGTTTCATTGAGGGACAAGCGCCGGGTCTCGTTAGGTGGAAGTCGGGACGCGCCCGAGCGTGTCGCCAGGAACGAAAGTCGGCAACAAACGCTGCTGGCTGGCCCGCGGGAAGCCGCTGGCAACGAGACTGGCGACGAGTCGGGAGAGCTTGCGCGCGAACGCCTTTGCATCCAGTTCGTAGCGGGTCGGCGCAGGGAGGACGGATTCCAGGAAGGGCTGATGGTCTCGGCAGATGACCGAGACGTCTCGCGGCACCTGCAAGCCCGCTTGTTGAAGCCAGCCGAGCGCGGTTAATAAATGCGGCGCGTGAAAGACAAAGAGGCCTGTGGGTCGCGGGACAGCGTTGAAGAGTCTTCTGAGCGCCGCGCAGATTCCCCGGACCGTGCTGTCGTGCTGCACGCAGGGCACGTCGTGACCAACGCCTTCCTGGAAACCTGCGACGCTCTGCAAGTCGCCCGCCAGTTTTGTGTCCGGCCGAAGGATCGCGAGATGCCGATGGCCTTTGGCAAGAAATTGGCCGGCCGCGTGACGGCAGCCCGCGGCGTAATCCGCGTCGAGCGAAGGCAAATCGACTCCGGGATGGCGCGAGCCCGCGATCACGGCGGGAAGCGCCTCGCGACTGAACCAAGCCTGGATTTGAGGTGTCGACCGATAGAGCACCCACCCGGCGGGGCGAATCCGCGCGGCGAGTTCCTCGAGCGCATGAGCGGGGTGCTGGCGATAGGCGGCGGCGCTTTCGTGAACCTCGAGCAGCTTTCCGCTGCGTTCGAGGTGCTCCCGGAGCTCGTCGACCCAGAATACGGTGGATACCGAGAGGCGGTGCAGTGGTTCCGGAGTGAGCAAGCCAACGGAGCGGCTTTTGATGGCAGAGCGCGGTCGCGGGCGGGGCTTGCCGACGACTTCACGGCGGCGGCCCTGGCCGGACGTGATGAGCTTTTCGCGTTCGAGTTCCGAAAGCGCAGCGCGCAACGTCACGCGGCCGATGCGGAGGCGCTGGGTGAGTTCGAGTTCGCCGGGCAGCCATCGCGCCCATTCGCCCGCGGTGATGGCGTTGCGCAGGAGTTGCGCCGTCTGCGCAACGAGCGACGCGCGCTGGGGCAGGCTGTCCATGCGGTTACCTTCTGCTTGTTCGCTCAAAAGACAAGTCGAAGCCTTTTGCGAACTCCGCCGAGGCGAATGATCGTCCGCGCCGAAGCTCCGGGAAATCCATCCCCAGCTGAAAGTTGCCAGACAATGATCCATCGCGTTCGCTCCAAGAAACCGCTCTTCAACCTGCCGCGCGCCACGGTTCTCGCGGCGGCGACGTTTGCATTCCTGCCGTCTTTTTCAGCGAAAGCCGTCGACGTTCTCAAACAGAACAACAACTTCGCATTGAACCTGCCTGATTCCTGGGTGGGCACCTCGTTGCCCAGTCCGGCGGATATCGCAGTTTGGGATGGCACGGTTGTCGGAAGCAATGCGTCCGCACTAGGCGGCAGTCTCAGCCTGGCCGGCATTCGCATCGCCAACCCGGGAGGGACCGTCACCGTCGCAGACACGGCGGGAGCGACACTGGCTTTGGGCGCCTCGGGAATCGACATGTCGTCGGCGACGCAGAATCTTACGATCAACGCGAACGTCCTGGCAGACGCGCCTCAGGCATGGTCGTTGGCGGCCGGGCGCGCGCTCAACCTATGGACCGTAAACACAGGCCGCGGTCTTTCAGGAATTGGCGAAATCTCGATCAGTGGCCCAGGGGCTGGCTCCGCAACTGTAGTGATGCTTCCGGGTTCGAATGGCAGTCTCGGTTTCAACGACGCCAATTCGAACAGCGGCTTTTTCGGGAACTGGAACATCGGACCTGGCGTCACCGTGCAGAATATCCGCAATGGGCGCACTGCCTGGGGGGCGGGCAGCATCCATCTCAATGGCGGCACGATCGCGCAAGTCCAGGGGAACTGGACCTGGACCAATGATGTCGTGCTCGGCACGGGCACGAACTCGACGATCGCCAACAGCAGCACCGGTTCGAATCGTTTCCTCAAACTTCAGGGAACGATCTCCGGCGACGGTAACTTGAACTTTGCCGACACGACTGGCGCGATGGGGAATGCGACGCTCGGGTTCATCGTCACCGGCGCGAACTTAATGAGCGGCACGGTGACAATTCCTGGCGGCCGATTTGTTCGCGTGGGCGGCATCCCCGCTGAAAACGTCTCCACGAACGCCGGCACCGGCGGCACGCTTGGAACTGCGGCGGTGGTGAACAACGGCACGCTCACGCTTTCCCACAGTGACGCGTGGACGTTTAGCAACAACGTCTCGGGCAGCGGCGCGCTCGTGATCGGCAACACTGGGATCACCGGCACAGCCACGCAGGTCGTGACGGTATCCGGCACGAATACCTACACCGGTGTAACCACAGTAAACAACGGCCGGCTGAATCTCACGGGTTCGCTGACTTCGGCGGTCAGTGTGGGAGCGGCGGGCGCAATCTCCGGAGGCGGCAGCACAACCGGTTCGGCGACGTTCGCGGGCGGCGCGCAGATTCTGGTGGAGGGCGGCGTCACTCTAACCGGCCTCGTTTCCAGTGGTGTGACCTTCTCAGGGCCGACCAAGGCTTCATTTCTGACCGCCCCGATCCCAACGGCGACCTACGATATCCTTACCTACGGCACGGGCGGGATAACTAACGCGGCAAATCTTGCGGTGAACGCTCATGGCACGCTGGCGGATACCGGCACCAAGCTCACATTTTCCGCTGCGGGCGCGCAGACACGCACTTGGAATGCGGTGAGCGACACCTGGCAGGAAGGGGGAAATACCCCGTGGCTGGAAGGCGATCACTTTTTCTACAATGGCGACAGCGTCACATTCGGCGAGCCGGCTTTGGCGAGCACGGTGACTCTCGTGGGCCAACTCGCCCCCGGGAGTGTGACCGTCGGCAATACGAGTCAGCCATACACTCTGAGTGGCGCTGGATCGATTGCCGGGTCGACGGGATTGAGCAAAAGCGGAGCCGGGGCGCTTACGATCAGCAGTAACACGCATAGCTTCACGGGGAATGTCGCTATCAACGGCGGAACGGTGAATACCGGCACGGGGCAGGGGAACGGCACCACGGGCTTCCTCGGTGCTGTAACTGGAAGCCGGGTAATCGCTATCCAGGGTTCGGGCACCGTGGTGAACTTCAATGCGAACAACCAGTTCGGCGGCACCGGCAAATCGGCTGCGACGATCCCGACCGTGGTGATCGATGGCGCAACGCTGAATTCGACCCGCTTCAACATCCTCGGGAACATTTTTCTCAATAGCGGCGCGACGCTGACCCAATCTGCCACTGACACTGGAGCGTATGAGGGCTACGAATTCATCGGTGGCACGGTGTCTGTGGGCGGCAGCGGCGTATCGACGATCTCGAGCGGGAACGGAAGGGCGAACCATCTCGCTGGTGGACGGCTCACGACGTTCGACGTGGGGAACGCGACCGGCGACACGGCGGCGGATCTCGTGATTTCCGCCGTCCTGCGCAATGGTTCCGGCGATTACGCGGGCGCTGGATCGCTGACCAAAACGGGCAACGGAACGTTGGAGCTTGCCGCGACGAACACCTACACCGGTTCGACGACGGTAAATGGCGGCACTCTCCTCGTGACGGGCAGCATCTCCGGCAGCGCGACGACCGTAAACGCGAGCGGCGTGCTTTCGGGTGGAGGCACTGGGTTCCCGGGGACTGTTGGCGCCGTCCTGGTGAATGAGGGAGGCGTCCTTGCGCCAGGATCGGGGATCGGCACCTTGAATCTGAGCGCGCTGGATCTCGCAGCCCATTCAGTGTTCAGGCTGGAGATTGAAACCGCGGCCGCCGCCAACGATATCGCAGCAGTCGCCGGTCCGCTCACCTTGGCCGCAAGCGGTGATGTCGTGCTTTCGATCAGTGACCTGGCACCGGCCGCGATTACGTCGGGAGTCTTCCCCTTCATCACCTACACCACATGGAATGGCGGGCTGTTCCAGGTAGCGGGCAGCATCATCGATGACTACGACGCCGTGCTGAATCCGACTTCGACCAGCTTCACGGTCGCTGGGAATACTTTCCAGATCGACTACAACGCCGGCGGGAACTCCGTGGCACTGGTCACGGTCCCAGAACCCAACGCGGTGATCTCCCTTTTTGGCGGGCTTGCAGTTCTACTGGGCTTTGGGCGCTCCGGCCGGCGGCGAGGATAGGAATCGGTAGCAGACTCCGGGTGCGCAAATTCGCAGGAACTAAGACGCGTGTTCTCATTCCGCGTTGCGCCTGGCGAAGGATAGGTTTGAGACTCATTTCCAACCGGTCCTGCCGCGTTCACCGAGTTGGCTGCGGTCGTCCAACGCCTTGCCATGTATAAACCTTCCTTCCTAACGATCATCGCAGTGCTTTCTCTGCGCTGCGCAATTCCCGCGGAACCCCCGACCGATGCGCCCTACCGGGATCCAAGGCGGCCGGTAGATGAACGTGTGGCGGACCTGATCGGCCGTCTTACGCTCGAGGAGAAAGCGAGGCTCCTTAATCACAAGGGACCCATGGTGGATCGGTTCAACATTCGGGCCGACCAATGGAACCAATGCCTCAACGGCGTGAAGTGGGATCGGCCGACAACCTTGTTCCCCATCTGCTTGGCCATGGCCGCCACTTGGGATCCGGATTTCGTGCAAAATCAAATTGCCCGGGTCCTCTCCGACGAAGCACGCGCGATCTACAACGGCTGGCACCTCGATCCCGGCGCGAAAGGAGAACACAAGGGCCTTATCTATCGCGCTCCGGTCATCAACATCGAACGAAACCCTTATTGGGGGCGGAATCACGAAGCGTTCGGAGAAGATCCATTCCTGACAGGAAGAATGGCGGTCGCGTATGTGCGAGGGCTCCAGGGCGACGACCCTCGCTATTTGAAGGTCGCGGCTACGCTCAAGCACTACGCCGTAAACAACGTCGAAACCGACCGGCTGAAACTCGATGCAAAAGTCTCCGAGCGCATGCTGCGCGAATATTGGCTGCCCCATTTTCGGGAGGCTGTCGTGGAAGGCAAAGCGCAGTCGCTGATGGCCAGTTACAATGCGATCAACGGCACGCCTAACAACATCAATCGCTGGCTGCTCACGGATTTGCTAAAGCACGAATGGAAGCACGAAGGTTTCGTGGTCTCCGACCTGGGTGGAGTGAAGACGATGGTAGAGGGTCACGAAAAAGGGAAAATGACCTACGTGGACGCGGTGGCGAAATCGCTCATGGCCGGGTGCGACTTCTCCGATAGGGAGTTCGAGGAAAACATCCCGGCCGCGGTGCGCGAAGGGAAACTAACGGAAGAGCGCTTGAACGATGCGCTCACGCGGGTGCTCAGAGTTCGGTTCCGCCTGGGGGAGTTCGATCCATTTACTTCGGTGCCCTACAGCCGGATCTCGCCAGAAGTAGTCGGGAGCGCGGCGCACCGGGCCGTTGCCTTGAAGGCGGCGCAGGAGTCGATCGTCCTGCTGCAGAATCGAGAGGGGTTCCTTCCGCTGGACGAGAAAAACCTTCGCCGAATCGCGGTGATTGGTCCGCTCGCTGACCGCGTGGTATTGAACAACTACAATGGCCAGCACGACTCCCTGGTTTCTGTGCTCGAAGGCATCAAGCGGCACGTCGGAGTCGGGGTCGGGGTCGATTACGCAATCGGCACGGGCGCGCGCCAACGCAGCGGCGTCCCCACCACCAGAGTCGATCGGGAAGGGGGCTTTAGCGCCGGATCAAGCATCAAACTGGAATCGAATGCGGCGGGTCAGTTCATCGAATTCCCAATCGAGCTGGCTGAGCAGGGAGACTTTCAAGTCACCCTCGACTATAAGTCCTTTCCCGACCGCGGAACTTTCCAGCTCAGTATCGACGGAGAGCGACTTGGTGACCCGGTGGACATGTTCCGGGAGAATGCGAAGTACGGCCTTTCCGCCAACTTCGGCCGCAAAACACTTCCCGCAGGAAAGCATCTATTTCGCTTCACGGCGGTCGGGAAGAATCCGAAGAGCGCAGGGTTCTCCGGACATTTCGATCGGGTGGCACTCACCAACGGGAAATCCACCGAGTATCAGATCGAAACATTGAAGATTGTCACCGGCCGGGAAGACAAAAGCGGGAACACCATCGAGAGGGCTGCTGAACTGGCGCGCGACGCTGACGTGGCGGTCGTGGTGGTCGGCACGGATGAATCGGTCGAGCAGGAAGGTTTGGATCGCACTTCGCTCACGCTGCCGGGCGAACAAGAGGAGTTGGTCAAGCGCGTGGTGGCAGCCAATTCGCGAACCGTCGTGATTCAAATGAGTGCCGGCCCATTGACCGTGCCCTGGCTGAAGGCGAACGTTCCCGCGATGCTTCAGGCGTGGTGGGCAGGTGGCGAAGGCGGGCACGCCGTCGCTGATATTCTTTTTGGCGAAGTGAATCCCGCGGGCCGTCTGCCGCACACCGTTTACACATCCGCGGCCCAAGTCCCGCCGCTCGACGAATACGATATCACGCGCGGATTCACCTACATGTATGTCAAGGGCGAGCCGCTATACCCGTTCGGGCACGGCTTGAGTTTCACGACTTTCAAATACGATGACATCAAGGTCTCGGCTGATCAGACCAAAGCTGATGGGAACGTGACGGTCAGCGTCAGCGTCACCAATACGGGTTCGCGCGCCGGAGACGAAGTCGTGCAGCTCTACACACGAGCGACGCAGAGCAGCGTGGCTCGCCCGGCGAAGGAACTCCGAGGATTCGAACGGATTCAACTGCGTCCGGGTGAGACCAAGCGTGTCGCGTTCGCGCTTCCGGCGGAGAAGTTGGCGTTCTGGGATGAGAAGACGCACCACTTCCAGGTGGAGTCGGGGATCTATCAACTCATGGTGGGAGCGTCTTCCGGGGATATTCGGCTGAGAGGCCAGGTCGAGGTCGTCCCCTGAAGCAAAGCGGCAGGCGACACGATCAGAACACTCTCGGTTCGAAACCTCGTTGCTCAGCGGAGGCCGAGGACTTGCCTTTTTGGCCCGCTCATTCGGTGATGCGCCAATCCTTCGGAGCCACGAATCCTTTTCGGCCTGCGTCGTAGTTCGTCACACCGGGCATTTGCCACGTGCCGAATTCGCGCAGGCGACGGTGCAGATCCGCCACCTTCTCAGGCTGCGACGCGGCGACATTCTTTGCCTCCGCGGCGTCGGTGGTCAGGTCGTACAATTCGAGCGCGGGCGGAGTGGCGGGTTTCTCGGTGAAGAAGTCTCCATGCGCCACGAGTTTCCAGTTTCCCAAATGGACGGACGCATGCGCATCCGCGCTCTGATGGATGTAGGAAAACCATGGGCGTTCCGAGAGCGGCGCGTCGGAACGCAGGGCGGGCAGAATAATCCTGCCGTCCCCTTCTTTCGGGATTTCCGCGCCTGCAGCCGCGAGCAAGGTAGGCAGCACATCGATGTAGCCGATCCGGCCGTCATAGGACTTGCCGCCGCTCAATCCGCCGGCCTGCCAGCGGATCGCCGCGCAGGCACGCGTGCCACCTTCGTAAACGGTCAGCTTCGCTCCGCGGTAGGGCCCGTTGCTGCTGCCAGTCTTCGGGATCCCGCCATTATCGCTCGAGAACAAGACTAGAGTGTTTGCTGAATCGGGGCGCGCCTCGGCGGCGGCGAGGATGCGTCCGATGGCCTGGTCCATGCAATCGACCATCGCCGCGTAAGCCCTGCGATCACCCGCGGGCAGTTGGCCGTATTTTTTCAAGTCCTCCTCCTTCGCATTGAAGGGAGAGTGCGGGGCATTGAACGGCACATAAAGGAGCCACGGTTTGCCGGCGGGGGCCTCCTGGATGAACCGGGTGGCTTCGGCGGCGACGAGGTCGGTTGAGTAGCCTTCTTCGCGTGAGGTCTCCTCGCCGCGGTGCCAGTCGACTTCGCCCTCGCGCTCGTGGGTGAAGTAATGAATCGCTCCGTTGTAGCACCCGACGAAGCTGGTGAAGCCGTGTGCCAGGGGCAAAAAAGCGCGTTTCGCGTGGCCGAGGTGCCATTTTCCGGTAATGCCCCGCTGCTCGTAACCGGCGGGGGCGAGCAACTCGGGCAGCGTCTTTTCACCGGACGGGAGCCCGTATTTAGACCACGGCGGCACGACAGAGCGCATCATCCCGAAGCGATGCGGCCATTTGCCCGTGAGCAGGCCGGCGCGCGTGGGCGAGCACATTGGGCACACGCGGAAGTTAGTTAGGTTGACGCCCGTGGCTGCCAATCGATCGAGATTTGGCGTGGCGATCGTTTTACCGCCATTGAATCCGACATCGGCGTAGCCGAGATCATCCGCGAGCAGGATGAGGATGTTTGGTTTCAATTGCGCAGCAGCGCTGAGCGTGTGAGCGATGAGGAACAGGAGGAAAAGAGTCGCGCGCATGGCGGATTTGAAGATGGTTTTGGCGGAGGCGGATGTCGACTTCAGGATGGGACCGGGTTGCTTATTTGATTCTGATGAATCAGGAAGGCAGGAAAGGGACGCGGCAGAAGCGGGAGTTGTTGCGTAGGGGGTAACTTGGGCGCGGAAGACTGCGGCGAGTGAATGCGCTCGGGTGCCACTCCGTGGCAGGGCGGCGAGACGCTGGCTCCTCCGGTTCGCACGCGTGCTTGCGAAGGCTCGCATGGTATTCTTCAGGAGGAAGGCAGGAAAGAAGCGGGAAGTAGTTATTTGCATCATGGGGACAGAACTCACCGAGGGCGCTGCTTTAACCACGCGTGCTTCCGCCGAGTTTTTCCTGCCTTCCAGATTCAAAAGCCTCAGTGATCGTCGATCGACGCGGCGGGCGCCCTTCGTTGTTCGTTGGTTTCTTGAGTTCGGAGCCCATGCCGAGCGCCGGCCCTTGCGGAAACGTTCCATCGCGGCGACTGTCCCATCATGAAGACACTCCCCATGTTCATCGGCGGAGAATGGGCTCAGGCGGCGGACGGCTCCACGCGCGAGATTCTCAATCCAGCGACGAATGAAGTGCTGGCGCTCGTCGCCGACGGCAGCGAGCAGGACGCGGATAAGGCCATCGCCTTTGCGAGAAAGGCATTTGACGAAGGACCCTGGCCGAAGATGCGGGCGCAGGAACGGGCGAAGTTTCTCTTCAAGCTCGCCGATGCCATCGATCAACACGCCGAGGAACTCGCGCAGACGGAGACCAAGAACAACGGCAAGCCGCTCCGGGAAGCGCGCTATGACGTGGCAGATGCCGCGAACTGCTTCCGCTACTACGCCGGCCTCTGCAACAAGTCGCTCGGCCAGACCTTTGAAGTTCCGGATCCCAATATGCAGACCATGGTTGTGCGCGAACCGATCGGAGTCTGCGGGCAGATCATCCCGTGGAATTATCCGCTGCTCATGGCTGCGTGGAAACTCGCGCCGGGCCTTGCCGCGGGAAACTGCTGCATCCTGAAATGCGCGGAGGCGACTCCGCTCACGGCGATCGAGCTCTTCGATCTTATTGCCGATGCGGGCTTTCCTGCAGGAGCGGCGCAATTGCTCACGGGAGCAGGGGAAAAGGCAGGGCATGCGCTTGCGGCGTCGCCGCTGGTGGACAAGGTGGCGTTTACCGGCGGCACCGTTACCGGGCGGAAAATCGCGACGGCCGCGCTCAGCAACATGAAGAAGATCACGCTCGAGCTCGGCGGCAAGTCGCCGTGCGTGGTATTTGCCGACGCCGACTTCGACGTCGCGCTCGAGCATGCGATGTTTGCAATTTACGCCGGGCAGGGGGAGGTTTGCAGCGCCGGCTCGCGGCTCATCCTGGAGCGCAAGCTGGCCGATCGTTTCCTGCCAAAACTAGCCGAGGCGTCGGGCAAGATCGTGATTGGCAATGGACTCGCGGATAAGACCGAGATGGGCCCGATGATTACGCAAAAACACATGGATCGCGTGCTCGGTTACATTGAAACCGGGAAGTCGGAAGGTGCCGAAGTGCTCTGCGGTGGAAAGCGTTTGATCGACGGGGAACTCAGCAAAGGGAACTTTGTCGCTCCGACTGTATTTACGTCGACGCATCCGGACATGCGGATTGTGCAGGAAGAGATCTTCGGTCCGGTGCTGTGCGTGCAGCTATTCGATACCGAGGAGGAAGCGGTGCGCCTGGCGAACGACACGATCTATGGTCTTGCAGGCGGCGTTTTCACCACCGATGGCGCGAAGGGATTGCGAGTGCTCAAACAGCTGAGGGCCGGCATCACGTGGCTCAATTCCTACCACCCGACGTTTAACGAAGCGCCATGGGGCGGATACAAGCAAAGCGGCTGGGGCCGCGAACTCGGCACGTGGGGACTCGATGAATATCTCGAGACCAAGCAGATCAATATCAACCTAGCTCCCGGAAAGCTGGGCTGGTTCAGCGGTTTGAGCTGATCCGAGCTTCGCTGCCAAACTACAGGAGTTCAGAGCAACGATTTTGAATCTGGAAGGCAGGAAGGCAGTAATCGAGGAGAGCATTTGCATCCACGCGCGCGGAAAAGGTCGGGGTGGAGTGATGCGTTCAGAAATGCCTATTACGGTTTTTTCGCAGTCAAAGTGCGCGAAAAAGCCGGTCATCCTGAGGGAGCTTCAAGCGACTGAAGGACCCCGAGCCATTCACCACAGCTGTTTCGCGGCGGTCAGGTCATCTTGAATGGCTCGGGGTCGTTGACCGATCCCGGAGACCAGTTCAGGCGGTCCATCTACGCAACGATTCGATTCCTCGTGCCTCGTCCTAAAGAACCTCAGAAAACCGTAGGTTTCAAGGGTCTCCTCCCGGCGATGAATCTCTCGCGGGTGGCTCGGGGTCCTTCCTCGTGCCTCCTCAGAATGACCGGCTTTTCGCGCATCGAACGAAACGTCCGCTTTCGGACTGTATGAATCGTATATCTCGTTTTTCTGCGTACCTGCCTTCCAGATTCCAATTCTGAGGCGGTCGCGAATCTGTGTTCCCTCTGTGTCGCATCTGTGGCTAAAAACCGTCTCGTGCCTATTTCCAAGCTTCGGGCCTTCGCGGTCTTCCTCCTTTCGCTTCTGGCCACCGCGCGGGCCGATCTTTTCGAATATGTCGCGCGGCCCGAACCGCAAGCCTCCTGGTCGTTGGTCGAAAAATCGGAACTCGGCGCGTGCGATATCTTTCGACTGAAGCTCAAGTCGCAGGTGTGGCAGGGCATCCTTTGGGAACACGACCTCGTCTTGTTTCGCCCAAAGGAAGGCGCGGTGGACGACAAGATGTATCTCCTGAATAACGGCGGGACCCTCAAGCCCTCCGGACTCCCTTACGGCGTGATGCTGGCAAATATGATGAAGACGCCCGTGGCGATGCTGCTGGGGATTCCGAATCAGCCGCTCTTCAACGGGAAGCGGGAGGACGACCTCATCGCCGAAACCTTTGTGCGCTACCTCGAGACAAAGGACGACTCGTGGCCGCTGCTCTTCCCGATGGTGAAGAGCCTGGTGAAAGCAATGGACGCCGTGCAGGAGTTTTCGGGCAAGGAATGGCCGAAGCGAATCGAGAAGTTTGTCGTCGGTGGGGCGAGCAAGCGTGGGTGGACGACCTGGCTCACCGCCGCGGCGGATCCGCGCGTAATGGCGATCACGCCGATGGTGATCGACGTGCTGAACATGCCCGTGCAGCTCAAGCGGCAGGTGGAGTGTTTCGGCGCGCCGAGCGAGCAGATCCGTCCTTACACCGCGCGAGGGCTCATTCCGATTCCCGATACGCCAATTGCGACGCAGCTGTGGAAGTGGGTGGACCCCTATACATATCGAGAGAAGTTTACGCTGCCGAAGCTCGTAGTGCTTGGAAACAACGACCGCTACTGGGCGCCGGACGCGCTGAATCTCTATTGGGATGCGCTGCCGGGGCCGAAATGGATCAGCTACACTCCGAATGCCGGGCACGATCTTTATACGCGATCGCCGGAGGGAAAAAAGATTGACCCCATGCGTGCCGTGCAGGCGACGGCGGCGTTTGTGCGCTACCAGGTCACGGGCAAATCGATGCCCGAAGTGAGTTGGAAACACGACGACATGGGCGATCAATTGCGCCTGGCGATCACTGCCAGCCCTGCGCCGAAGGAAGTGCGGTTCTGGCGCTGCGCGGCGGCGACGAAGGATCTTCGTGAAGCCCGGTGGGAGTCGCGGGTGGTGGAGGTTAAAGACGGTCACGCAGAAATCCTAGAGGCGCGCCCGCAGAAGGGTGTGGTTTCGTTTTACGCTGATTGCAGCTATGAGATCGACGGATTGACCTATTCCCTCTGCACACAGCTTCGCATGGCCGAAGCAGCGAACTGACCTTCCCGATCGATGGCCGCTCCGATGGTTGAACTCCGGCGCGTGACGAAGCGATTCGACACTTTCGTCGCCGTCGATGACGTGACGTTGGAAATCCAGCGCGGCGAGTTTCTAACCCTGCTCGGTCCGAGCGGCTGCGGAAAGACCACGCTGCTGCGAATGATCAGCGGCTTTGAAACGCCGACGGAGGGGACCGTGTGGCTGGAAGGGAAGGACGTGACGTCTGAGCCGCCTTATAGGCGGAACGTCAACCAGGTCTTCCAAAGCTACGCGCTGTTCCCGCATCTCACCGTCGCGGAAAATATCGCCTTTGGCCTGAACATGCGCGGTGATTCACGGCAGGCGATTGCGAAGAGCGTGCAACGCGGGATCGAACTCGTGTCACTGCAGGGAAAAGAGAATAGCAAGCCGAGCGCGCTGAGCGGTGGACAAAAACAGCGCGTCGCGCTCGCACGAGCGATCGTTTGTGAGCCGAAGGTCTTGCTCCTCGATGAGCCGCTCTCTGCCCTGGACGCGAAGCTGCGGCATCAAATGCAGATTGAGCTCAAGCATCTGCAGCGGGCGCTTGGGATCACGTTTGTCTTCGTCACGCACGACCAGGAGGAAGCGCTCACGATGAGCGATCGCATCGCCATTGTGAACGCCGGCAAGATCGAACAGATTGGCACCGCCGACGACATTTACCATCAGCCGAAGACGCGTTTCGTGGCGGACTTCATCGGCAAGGCGAATCTCATGCCGGCGCAGGTGATTGGACGGGATGGCGACGACGCAATCGTGAGGATTGATGAGCAGATCAACCTTCGCGTGGATGGCGCGAATCTTCCGCCCGACGCGATCACGGCGCATGTGTCATTCCGCCCCGAAAAGGTGCATCTTTGCCGGAGCGCGGAGCCGACGGAGGAAAACGTCTTCCAGGGGGAAGTGATGGAGGAGATTTTCCGCGGCCAAACGGATGAGTTGCGGCTGCGCGCCGGCCTGGGACTGGAACTCACGGTGGTGGTGGCGAATGAGAGTCGCACGCAGGAGTCCTTTCATAAAGGCGACCGCGTGTATTGCCGGCTGCATCCGCAGGATATCGTGGTCGTGCGCGACTGACCTTGCGCGCCTGGGAATTGGATGAAGCGACGTATTCGCCGAAACACGCGAAGGACGTCTCAGTCTGGTTGAGTGGGTCGTTTCAGGAATCGTCGGCGAAGCTCTGCGCGTGAGATGAAAAGCGCGCTGCACGGGATTGCATCAAGGCGAAGGTGGATCGAGAACAACTCCGTGAAAGACGCGTTGGAAAGCGGACCAAGCGTGACGATGGTCACTCCATGGATAAAGCGCGCCATTCGCAAAGGCGCAGTACAAAGGGGGACGGTGACGTTTGGCGCAGCCGCGGATGTGTGCTTCGTCGCAACCATCGCACTCGCGATACCATGGCTTGCCAGCGTGGCGATACCGCTGGCCGTGCCTCTTTTGCCCATTCTCGACCCCGGTCGATATTGGTTGCTGCAGACAGTACATCAGATCGCCGCGCTCGTATTGACGCTCGTGACCATTCGCTTGGTATCCGTGCGGACGTGGGCTGGCTGGGGGTTCAATCTAAATCGCGCGGGTTTGGGAATCGCGATGACCGTCGGTTTTGCGCTGGCTGTCTCGCTACCTACCTATTTCCTGATGAGTGCCGCGCCCCAGCCGACGAGCTCAATCACGGCCGGGGCCATCGTGGCGGTCCTGATAACGCATCTATTCGTGATTGGATCCACGCAGGAGGTTCTCTTCCGCGGATTCGTGATGGGCTTTCTCGAAAACCGCTGGCCGACCATATATCGGCTCGGTCCGGTGAAGGTTCCTCTGAGCGGGTTAATCGCCGCAGTGATCTTTACCCTTGCCCACGTGAAGCCGTTCCCACCCTACGCATGGCCGGCGCAACTAGCGTTTTCCTTTATTTACGGCGTGATCTACGCCGTGATGTACCGCCACACGCGCAGTTTGCTCGGGCCAGCGTTGGCTCACGGCTATTCGAACGCGGCTTACGTGGCGATGATGATGTTGAAGTACGCCTGATACCGTGCACTGAAGGTTCCGTTGCAATCGACGGAACTGAAAGTCCGAGCGAGTGCGGATTCCAACGGTCTACCCGGAAAGCCGGTTCTGTCCGTCGCCGTTTCGAGGAAGCGCCCATTTTGTGTCAGTTCCTTCCTTCTCTCCAACGGAGGACGCCAGCGGTCTCGCCTTTGGACGTCGCACCATGCGCAAAACCACGCCAATCCTTAGTCTGCTTGCCTGCCCATTTCCCAATTGCCCCCCGGAACGCGCATGCTAATCAAGCCTGACATCTATGCCCGAAGAACCGATCTGGAAGGGTCACTCGTCCCAGTGGAAGAACGCCGGCTCGTACGTGTTGGTCATCCTTTCCCTCGGAGTCGCGATTTGGCTGCACCAAACGCAACCCGATTGGGGGCACTGGGCGTATATCATGCCGGCGGTGTTTGCGGTGTGGGCGCTCTGGAAGCTGATTTTGATCAAGTCGACCACTTACACGCTGTCGACGGAGCGGCTCGTCACGACGCGCGGTCTTTTGACGAAGGTGACTGACACTTTGGAGCTCTACCGCGTACGCGACCTGCAGATCGTGCAGCCACTGATGTTGCGGATGCTCGGCCTGGAAAATGTTCACATGCTCGCGAGCGATGCGACGACAGAGACGTTCGTCCTCGATTACATGCCGGCAAATCTCCAACTTGGGGAGAAGTTGCGCAAAGCGGTGGAAGATTGTCGCGAGAGAAAACGCGTGCGGTCCTTCGAATCCGTGAACGAAGACGGTAACCAAGGCGTCTCCGGCGGGGAGATCACGTAGTCACTTCGGCAGAGTCGGGAGCGAAACGACGCTTAAGCCGCGCGTTGTGTTGCATCGGGTCTCCGGTGGCGGGACCGAAGGCCCCTCGATAGGCCAGGCCCAGGGTAATATTGGGAATTTGTTCCTGGAGGGTATTGCTTCGCATGCCTTTGAACCGGCGGGCTTTGCCAGCATATCATTACACGATTCCGGGAAATCAGGCCTCCTGCCGACCAACGACCTCGATAATGGCTGTCCGCGTGCTGCGAAATGCCTTGGGAGTCGTTCATGCAAGGGGTGTGTTAGCGAAACAGCTCGCGGGCGATTCCTGACAGGTGCCAGGACCATCGGCGATTCCGCGTCAGCGCGATGAGGTGCAGCAGTATTCTTCCGCCGCGCGTGCGTGACAGACTAAGTTGTTTCGAAGTGCTCATGCTATCCGAGCTTCTGGAATCCGGGGCGGGACTTGATTTGCGCTTCGATACCGGTCTCCTGCGCAAGCGCGTCGTGGATTTCGCGTTTTGGCGGATGGCTTGCTTCACTCACGGCCACCTCCCAACCGGTCGGTAGATCTGCAGGCCGCGGGCCGTTTATTTCAAGAGGTCGAGGACATTTATTCATTCCTCCCGTAGTGCGCCGGAACTCCCCGATGTTCGCCAAAGTTTCTGCGCCTGGTGAAAACCAACGTCCGACCTGAACGGCAGACATTCGAGTGCTCGAGGGATGGCGCATTGCCCGGCGCTTTGCCTTGGAACCCGGCCATTGCGCGCGTATCATTCAGCTAGTTGTGCCTGCAACAATTGAGATCACGCGCGTCCTTCACGCGATCGATCGCCGCGAAGAGGGCGCTGCCGAGAAACTGCTCCCGCTCGTCTATGCCGAATTGAAGCGGCTGGCGACCGCGCGCATGGCGCATGAAATGTCGGGTCAAACGCTTCAGCCAACAGCCTTGGTGCATGAGGCCTGGTTGCGGCTCGTGAAGGACGGTGACCGGACGTGGCAAAACCGCGGACATTTTTTCGGTGCTGCCGCTGAGGCGATGCGCCGCATTTTAATTGAGCGGGCACGCCACAAATCCCGAATCAAGCATGGCGGTGGTCAGGCGCGGTTGAACATCGAGGATTTGGAACTGGCTCAGTCGACGGCCGATGACAAAGTTTTGCTGGTGGACGAGGCCCTGTCGCACCTCAAGGTGGAAGATCCCGATTTGGAACGCATTGTCGTGATGAAGTTCTTCGGCGGATTGGGTAACGAAGAAATCGCAGAAACTCTTGGGCTTGCGAAGCGTACCCTGGACCGCGAGTGGGCGTATGCGAAGGCCTGGCTGTTTCGCTATATTACCGAGCACACATGAACGCCGAAAAGTTTACCGGCTTTTGGCGAATCTGGCCTGCGGTTGTCGCATAAGAACCCAATAAGCCATGAGCACTCAAAATCCCCGCGAAAAGGCGGTGTTTGTTGAGGCGCTGGAAGTCACGGACCCAGAGCAACGCCGTCGGTTCCTCGACCAAGCTTGCGGCGCCGACAAGACGTTGCGCGACCAGATTGAGCGGTTATTGGGGCTTTCGCAAAGTGCCGGCGACTTCTTCAAGGAGTGCGGTCCGGCCTTGGAGCCGAAAACCGACGATGCCAGCCAGATCCTCTCGGCGGTCGAATTGGCCTTAGCGCCCGAACTCCCCGAGACCAAGCAAATCGGTCCATACAAATTACTCCAGAAGCTCGGAGAAGGCGGGTGCGGAGTCGTCTATATGGCGGAGCAGGAGCAGCCCATCCGCCGCCGGGTGGCTCTGAAGATCATCAAGCTGGGAATGGATACCAGGAATGTGATCGCCCGGTTCGAGGCCGAGCGGCAGGCGCTGGCGCTGATGGACCATCCCAATATCGCGCGGGTTCTGGATGCCGGCGCCACCGAGACGGGTCGGCCATACTTCGTCATGGAACTGGTGTACGGGGTCAAGATCACCGACTACTGCGACCAGAACCGCGTAAGCATGCAAGAGCGGCTGGGGCTATTCACGCGGGTTTGCAACGCCGTGCAGCATGCGCACCAAAAGGGAATCATCCACCGCGACCTCAAGCCGTCGAACATCATGGTTACCATGCACGACGGGGTCCCCGTTCCTAAGGTGATCGACTTCGGAATTGCGAAGGCCACCGAGCAAAGTCTCACGGACAAAACGCTATTCACATCGTATGCCCAACTGATGGGGACTCCCGCCTACATGAGTCCCGAACAAATGGAGCTTAGCGGGTTGAACCTGGACACTCGCAGCGACATTTACTCCCTGGGTGTGCTGCTCTACGAGCTGCTGACGGGCCGCACTCCCTTCGACACTACGGATTTGTTGAAAATGGGAATCGACGAACTGCGACGCACCGTCTGTGGGCGGGAGCCATTGAGCCCGTCGGGAATCCTCCAAACACTCGGCAACGCGGAGCTCACTAAAACAGCCGGCTTGCGGCGCGTGGAGCCTACCCGGCTGTTGATTCAGCTTCGAGGTGATTTGGACTGGATAGTTTTGAAGTGCCTCGAGAAGGACCGCACCCGCCGCTATGTGACAGCCAACGCGCTGGCCATGGACATCGAGCGTTACCTGCATCAGGAAGCCGTCCTGGCGCGTCCACCCAGCAGGGTATATCGACTCCAAAAGCTCGTGCGGAGAAACCGGATGGCGTCCCTCTTCGGAGTCACGGCGGTCATGGCTTTGCTCGTTGGCACCATCGTCTCAACGCGACTGTTCTTAAAAGAGCGCGAAGCGCGAGCGTCCGAGGCGCGAATGCGGAAAGTAGCAGAAGTGAGAGAAGAGGCGTCCCGCATCGCGCTGCTGGTGACCCAACGCCGTTTTGAGGAAGCCGACGAGCTGCTGGTGAGGATCCCGTTCGATAAGCCTTCCATCGAAGTGGCCGCCGAATTGCGCGCGCTAGGTGATTGGCATGCAATGAAGGGCCGATGGCAATTGGCAGCGGAGCGCTTCGGCTCGCTGGTCAAAGTGAACCAATTCGACGGTACCGAGGTGATGGCTTTGGATCAACTAAGGCTGGCGGCAACCCTTCTCGAACTCGCAGACCGCCGCCGCTATGAACATTGGCGTCAAAGCACGGTTGCCAACTTCAAGTCGGAGGCGGCACCGCTTCATGCGCCGATCATAAAAGCTTGCTTGTTGTTACCTGCCCAACCGGATCTGCTCGACCGACTTTCGACCGGATCGGAACCGAACAAGGGCAGAGACGGCACTTCCCCCGGACGCCGCCCGGCAGCCGGTCATAGGGTGGTCTGGTCCGATGTGAAGGTATTGTTTGACTATCGCCGCGGCGAATACGGCAGCACCCTGGGGGAAAAATCCCTCGCGGACAATCCGCCCAGGTTGGCGACCTTTTGGCTTATCCAGGCAATGGGCACGTGGCGGTCAAAAGACTACTGGGGGGCCATGATCATTTGGACCAAAGCCCAGGCCCTTGTCCAGGCGGGCGCCAGGCAAGGGCTCGTGCCGCTAACCGCACGGTCAGAGATCTTTCCCGGTTTGAGCGACGCCGATTACCTCCACGCGCCTTGGTACGATTGGGCCGTGGTCGATCTTCTGCTGCGCGAATGGGACGAAATGGTCGGTGAAGCCGAGAAGACCGTGAGAATGAATCAAAACCGACCAACAAGTTTGCAAGATCTTGCCATCGTTCGCGCCGCAGCGGAGTGCCACGGTCTGCACGGTGAATGGAGCGATGCGCTTCAGTGCGCACAATATTGCATTAAATCAAACCAGCAGGACTCCCTGGACCACGCGACGATGGACTATTTGAATGCCGCGATCGCGTCTCTAAAGTTGGGTGACGAGGAGACCTACCTGCACCTGCGTGAGGAGATGACCGAAAGATTTAAAGATGCGCATGAGGTCGCTCCCCGGCGGACGTTGGAGGTTGGGCTGCTTCGTCCCGTGGACGACCGGGTGAAGCCAGCCTTCGAGAATCTCGCAGCCGAGCTGGAGCACTCGAGCAGAAAGGAACCAAATAACTATTGGGGATTGATGTTGCTGAGCCTTCATTCTTACAGGCTCGGCGACTACCCAAAGGCGATAGACTTGGCCAAACCGAGCTTTGACCGCATCCGCGATGGTGGCCAGTTGCCGCATGCCGAGCTTAGCATCATCCTGGCACTTTCTTTAAACCGACTGGGTAATGATTCAGCGGCGGCGGCGGAGTTAGATCGGGCGGAGAGTGTGATCCGGACAGGGTTCAATCTTGAATTCGATGTCTGGTTCTGGCGGCATTGGATTCTCGTTCGCCTCCTGCTGCAGGAGGCTCGTGGATTGATTCGGGAAACCCCGTCTCCCCAGCCCAGCGCTGCCCCGCGTTAGCAGGCTGTTGAAATCCCCTTCATCAGCAGGAAAGGCGCGATCGACGAGGAAGCGCCAGGCACCTAGGAAAATACAGGTTTCAAGGCATTGGTCCTGGCTTCCTGAGTTCGTGCTTAAAGATTACCGGAGTATTTCAACACGCTCTTAGAGACTGTCCAAAAATGGTGAGCCGCGGGAAAGCGGGCCGCTGCAAGCACGCTTGCGCCGGACTTGGCCGAGGGTCGCTTCCTTCCGCTTGGCTCGATGGGCTCACGCCTTGAAGTTTTTGACAGTCTCTTAGTCAGCCACGGCGAGGAATTCTGTGGATCCAAACAGCGTGAATGGTTTGTTCACGCAGAGTTCTCGATTGCCATGAAGATCGGAGATGCCTAGGGGCGGTTCAAACCAACAACCCGCTTCCCATGCACGCGCGTTTCTTCCTCCTGATTGCCCTCCTGTCGCGCGCCGCTATTGCATTAGCGGCCGATAATCCCGCCGCGACGACGGCGATTACCCTCCGCGCCTTCTTCGACATGATCGATGAACCGGCAGCCGTCGCTGAAGGCTTCGGGCGAAATACGGGCGTGGTTCGAAATGAAGAGCAGGTGGCGGAAATGAAGTTGGAGGTCCCGCCTGCCATCATCGCGCATTGGATGGATATCTCGGACATCCTGCAGCAGGGCGTTCCTCGCGAGCAGAAGATGGATGTCTTCCCGCCCGGTTTGCGCGATGCGCTGAAAGGAAACGAGGACCTGCCGCTGAAACGCAATCTTCTCCTGCCCGCGCTCGCGCAGATTCGGGATCTCGGCGCGGCAAAGGCCCGCCCTGGCACGGCGCCGGAATTGCGTTCTTTGAATGTGCCCGGTGCATGGCTGGAGGACTACTGGCGGGCTCGCGACGCGTTCTCCCGCAGGCGCGCGAAGGACTTCGTCGCCGCGACAAAGGACGAGGTGCACATCGTGCGCAACGAACGCGGCACTTTCTTTCGCGGGTCTGAGGGCAACCTCGTCAAGGTCGCATTCCCGGGAGCGGAGGAGGAAGGGCCGGTGTATTGCGCGCCGTTTGGAAAAGGCGGGAAGTGGAATCTGTACCAGGCAATCAATCGTCCAACGACCTGGCTGCTCGCGGAAGAAGCGGCGCGCGGGATGAGCGCACCGATTGGGGATAAGAAGATTGCGGGGCACCTCGCGTCGATCCACTCCGAGAGCGAGAACCAGTTTCTCCTGCGGCTGCTCGAAAAGATCCCTCACGCGTGGATCGGCCTGAATGACCGGCGCCTCGAGGCGTTTCGCGACCGCGCGGGAACGTGGGAGTGGTCGTCCGGCGAACCCGTCACGTATTTCAAGTGGGGCACGATCGAGCCCAATAACGCCTCCACTCCCAAGAACGGCGGCGACGAGGATGGCGTAGTCATGGACAGCGACAATCAGCCCGGGCGGTATGGCCGCTGGACCGACTTTGGCGATGGGAGCCGGAACGGATATAACCACCGCTACCCGTACCTCGTGGAGTGGGATGTGGCGGCGGATGGACCAATCCAGGGCGCGGAGTTGCTGCCGTCTTTTTTTGCGCAGCCGTTGCCCGCGCCTGCGGGCGGGGAGGGGACTTTTGGGATGCGGATCGTCTACGGCGGGGGACGCTGTGACACCCTGGAGATGGCTCGCGATGCTTACTTGAGTGGAAATGGCCGCGTAGCTGAGGCGCAGGTGCCGGCGATCAATTTCCGGGACGGCGATGGCCCGGTGCGAGGGGCTCTTTTTCCGCACTTGGAATGGTTGCCTGGGCAGAAGGAGAAGGCAGCCGACGACCACGTTGCTTTTCTTTGCCGCGGCCGGGTTCGTGTCGAGAACGCGGGTGTTTACACGTTTGGCGTGGTTCACGACGATGGATTTGCGATGCGCCTGAAAGGACATCGCTGGCGCAGCGCGACGGGATTGGGAGTCGTGAGCGTGAGTGATCCGGAAACGCTGGAGCATTGGTGGATCGGGGGCGTCGGTTGCACGCTGGCCACGATCGAGCTTCCCGCCGGCGATCACGAGCTGGAGTTCTTCGGCTTTCAGCGCGACAGCGCCGCCTACTTTCAGCTCTTCTCCGCGAAAGGAAGTTTCACCTCGCTCAATGACACGAGTGACTGGCGCCTCCTGGGGCATAAAGGGGGCGGCGAGATTGGCATGCCCGGCATCGCGGCGCCCGGTTGGGAAGTGACGGTGACGCCCCCAGCCAAGCTCACGCGGCCGAGCTACGATGGGGCCGCGCGCGCGCTGGAGCGAAACGGCGAGCGGCAGGAACAACCCCAACAAATCATCGACTACTCGGACCCGGACGATGGCGCAGAGTTCCGTCTGAGCGCGACGAAGTCGTTCCCCGGAGGTCGGCCGAATGAAAAGGAAAATGACTTCGCATTTCGCGCGCGCGGCACGTTGGAAATTCCGCGGCGCGGCACCTATTGGATAGGCTTCCAGACCGCGCGAGGCGGTCGCCTCACGATGCCGCTACAGCACTGGAAAAGACTGGTCCTCGCAAACGGCAGCAAGGTTGTGATCGATGAGGACATCGTCGAAGGCGAGCCCAATGCCGAAAACGGATGCCGCGTTTCGGCAGAGATCGAGCTCGAGGCGGGCAAATACCCAATCGAGTTCCTGGGATGCTTTGGCGGTGGGGCCGCCGGAGTGGAGATCACGGCTGCGCCCGCGAACGGCCCGGATCTTTACCTAAAGACCGGGGAAGCGCGCGTGCTGCGGGATCTTCCGGGGCTGCAATTGGTGAATTGAAGGGAGCGTGGGCCTCCGGCCCGTAAGTGGGGCCATCGCGAAATGAGGGGATCGAATTGCCGGCCGTAACCTTCGGCCCTGCGCCAGCATTGATGAACGCGTCTCAATCTGAGATGGATCCTGGAATGACGTGCCTCGTGCCTGCACGACTGATCGTTACGGGCCGGAGGCCCATGCTCCCTTGGGTTCGCCAGCAAACCTCGACACTTCTCTGACATTTCTTTGACAACTCGCCTGAGAGATTGGGGGGACAATCGCCGTAATCCGAGAAGATATGAAAACCCGCAACTCGCCGGCAGTCATTTGCAGTTTCATCTTCCTGCTCGCTCTTATTCTCGCGTGCGGAAGCGCTCTCGCGCAGCAGCGACAGCGACGCGGCCAAGCGATTCAGCAGCAGGTCGAGCAGAACCAGGAAGGCGGTCAGGAGCAGCGCGCCGTGCAGGCGTCTGCCCAGATGCCCCCGCGGCCAAAACCCGTTCCTGCCACGCTCGATCGCATTGCAGAGAAGCTAAAAGTCACGGAAGCGAAATCGCACGAGAACCTCTCGATTTACCTGATCGAAGGCGATGACCGCGTCGACACGACGAACGTGCTTACGCTCGCCGAGGCGCTCGAGAAAAAAGGCACGGTGGTAGTGAAGGAAACCGGGAACGTGAATGAGTTGACCGTGGAGAATAAGGACGAGACGCGCACCGTTTTCATCATGGCTGGTGATATCGTGAAAGGTGGAAGGCAGGATCGGACGCTCGGAACAGATCTGCCGCTCGTGACGAAGAGCGGAGTGGTGCCGATCAATGCGTTCTGTGTGGAGCAGGGTCGCTGGCGCGCGCGCGGCGCGGAACCGGTTGCGAACTTTTCGACCTCGGCGAATGCGGTCGCGACGAAGGCCGGAAAAGTGGCGGTGCGGAGGGCAAAGGCGCAGGGAGAAGTCTGGGAGAGCGTGGCGAAGGCCCAGGAGAAGATCGGCGCGAACATCGGGAAGAAAGTTGCCGCAGACGTCTCGCCGACGAGCCTGCAGCTTTCGCTGGAGGACTCGGCGCTGAAGTCGAAGAATATGGAGTATTTCAAGCCGCTGCTTTCCATCGTGGCGGATGACAAGCGCGCGATCGGGTTCGTGTGCGTGATCAATGGGCAGATCAACAGCGCGGAGATATTCGCCGGGCACGATTTGTTCCGGCGTGCCTGGCCGAAAATGCTCGAGGCGGCTGCGACGGAAGCGATCTCGGAGAAGAACGAAAAGAAGGCTGCCCAGGCGGTGACGATCGAAAAGGCGGCGGAGTTCCTCGCTTCAGCGGAAGACGCAAAGGCGACAAAGGAGAAGATTTACGGATCTTTTTGGAGCGTGACGGGAGAAAGCGAGACGACGCTGCTCTTTCAGACGATCGATGAAGAGAATGGAGGACGTTGGTTGCGCCGCAGCGTGATCAAGAAGTAAGGCAGGAGCGATCGAGAGCGATCTGTGACGACCGCTGCGGGAGATCCACCGCGGCGTTTCCGCAAATCGCAGGAAAAGGTCCCCGCGGCAGCATCGAGTGATCTGAAGTTACTTCACCGCGCGCGGATTCTGCAGGAAATAAAGCCGGCCGTCTTCGGCGCCGCCAAGGAGGTCTGGGATGCCGTTTCCATCCCAATCGACGGTGGTCGGACTGACGTCGTGGCCCTCGATGTTTTTCGTGCTGAGGGACCCTTCGTCGCGCATGACCCAGTCGCCGTCCTTGGACGCAACCTGGCGGAGGAAGTTGGCATTGGCGGAGTTGAGGAGGAGGTCCAGCTTGCCGTCGCCATCCCAATCCGTAGCGGAGAGCTTGCGTCGGCCGGCTTTTCCGCCGGCGCCGGCGTTGAAGCGAACCTGCTGGCCCTTTTCATTCACGAAGGCCCGTCGCGGCGGTAGAAGTACCAGCCCGCCTTTGTCGTCCTTCCGTCGCTCATAGAAGGCGAGGTAGCCCTCGTGATCGAGCATCACGAGATCGGGCAAGCCGTCTTGATTCCAGTCCACGACCACAGGCGTGGTGCGCCATTGGGTAATGAGGTGATTGGGTTCGGCCGTCCACCAATGCCAGGGAATGCGGGGAGCCTTGGTCCACGAAATTGTGATGGGTTCCAGCGCGGCGAGGCGCGGCGCAGTTCGAGTGCCGATATTTTTCAACCACTCGACGCGGCCCCAAATGCTGTTGAGAACGATATCGGGCAGGCCATCGAGATCCCAGTCTGCCACGTTGATGGTAGTGTATCCCCACTTCGCTTCGCACGGCCCCTGGGGGCTGCCATTTGGCCCAGCCATGATGCGGAAGGTCTTTCCGCCTGCTTCGAGGCGGCGTGGCGCGGCCCATTTCGGAGTGGCGACGCGCGGCCCGCTCAGGTTTTCAAACCACTCGATGTATCCGGCGGTGTTTCCCGAGACGATGTCGATGTCGCCATCGCCATCCCAATCAATACCCACCGGCGTGGCAAGGGCGCCGCACTTCAAGGTGTCTGCTTCCTGTTGGAAGTATTGCGGCGGATTGAAAACGGGCATGCCGTTCAGGATTTGGCCTGTGTGTTCCACGAACGCGACGCGGCCATCTTCATCGCCGACGATGAGATCCGTGTCCCCATCGCCGTCCCAATCGATTGCGTGGGGGACGATCATTTCGAGGTCCATCACGATCGCGGTGCCTTGCGCGGAAACGAGGCGTCGTCCGGCGGCATAGCGCGGCTCTTTGCGTGAGCCCGTATTCTCGTAATATGTGAACCCATCGAGGAACTCTCCGCAGACGAGATCGAGGTCTCCGTCGCGATCGAAATCGGCGAGGTTTTGGCCTGGACGGCCGAAGACGTCGATTTGCTGGCCATCGGCCAGCACCGGTCGTGGGGCGGCAAACTTCGGCTCGGTGTCAGTCGCCTCGTTGCGCAACCACCAGACGCGACCGTGGAGCGGAGCGCCGGTCCACACGCCCTGCCAGTTGTAATCCTTCCACCATTCGTTTTTGTCGAACCAGCCGAAGTCGGTCCAATCACCGTGCCCGACGAGGAGATCGTGGTTGCCGTCGCCGTCGAAGTCGGCGAGGCGCCAGAAGTGATCGCGGGAATGGCGAATGGGGACGACCGTCTTCGAGGGAAATACCGGTTTGCGGGTAGTCCAGTCGCCCTCGCGGAAGTTTGGCAGTTCGTTCTGTCCGGCGAAGATGCGCGGCGTATTCCCGACCATGGAAAGGACCATGTCCGCCGAAGCGGGGCCGAGGCGCTGGGCTTTCTTAAAGACAGGCATCTTGATGCCGGGTCGCTCCGCGTTCTCGAAGAAGTAAACGCCGTTGGATGGCTTGTCCGGACAGGCGACGAGGAGATCGAGGTCGCCGTCGCCGTCCCAATCCATCGGCAACGGCCACGCCCATAGCCCGACTCCGAGGTCCGCCGTCAATCCAGGGTGATTAAACGCGACTCGATCGAGCGCCAAGACGGTGCACGGCAGGGAGAAGAGCGCGAAAGCGAGGAGAGATTTCACGCGCCCGCCGTAACATGTTAAATAGGGAAGCGGAAGGGGCGCCGCGTTTTCTTTGAGCGCGCCGGCATCCTCAGTCGGCGTGGTAATACGTCCATCGGCTGAACGAGATGCGAATCTCCGCGAGTTGATTTTTACTCCGTCATTCCTTCTCTGCAAAAGAATCAGGTTGGCGAGGTGTGAAAGCATGTTTTCCTCAAGCGGTCCCGATCAATATCCACGCTTGTGGTGAATGAGCATTCCGCCTCGTCGCCGCAGCGGCGGGGTTCCCATTTCAATTCCTTCGACTTACCATGAAAAAGCCACGCACTGAAAAGCAGCCGGCAAAGGCAGCCGAGCGCCCAGAAGCTTCTGAAACTGAGGCGCCGCTGGCGACCAAACCTCGCCGGAACGGTCACACCGATGGCGTGGCTCTGTCGGAACAACAGCGGCTGCTGGAGGCGATTCTCGGCTTTCGAAAAGGCAATTTTTCCGTGCGGCTGCCGTCCGGTTGGGAGGGACTCTACGGGAAGATTGCGGACGCCTTCAATGAAGTGCTTTCGATGAGCGAGCAACGCGCGCGGGAGACGGCGCGTGTGAGCAACGTGGTGGGTCGCGAAGGGCGCTTGAAGCAGCGCATGGCGACGACCGGCCTGATCGGTGGTTGGGCGGAGGAAGTCGAGGCGATGAACACGTTGATCGACAACCTGGTGCGGCCGACCACGGAGGTGACGCGCACCATTGGCGCGGTGGCCAAGGGCGACCTCGGCCAGTCCATGGCGCTGGAAGTCGACGGACGTCCGCTCGAGGGCGAGTTCCTGCATTCCGCGAAGCTGGTGAATCGAATGATCGACCAGCTCTCGGTCTTCACCTCGGAAGTGACGCGTGTGGCGCGGGAAGTGGGCACCGAGGGCAAACTCGGCGGCCAGGCGCAGGTGCGAGGAGTTTCGGGCGTGTGGAAGGATCTCACCGAATCGGTGAACCAGATGGCGGGCAACCTGACCGCGCAGGTCCGGAACATCGCCGACGTGACGATCGCGGTCGCGAACGGTGACCTTTCGAAGAAGATCACGGTGGACGTGCGCGGTGAGATTCTGCAGCTCAAGGAGGCGATCAACACCATGGTGGATCAGCTCCGCTCGTTCGCATCGGAAGTAACCCGCGTGGCTCGTGAGGTGGGCACGGAAGGACGACTCGGCGGCCAGGCCGTGGTGCCGGGCGTCGCGGGCACGTGGAAGGATTTGACCGACTCGGTGAACGCGATGGCGTCGAACCTCACCTCGCAGGTGCGCAACATTGCCGCGGTGACGACTGCCGTGGCTCGCGGTGACCTTTCCCGGAAGATCACGGTGGATGTAAAAGGTGAAATTCTCGAGCTGAAGGAAACCATGAACACCATGGTCGATCAGCTCAATGCGTTCGCCGCCGAGGTGAGCCGCGTGGCTCGCGAGGTGGGAACGGAAGGGAAGCTCGGCGGTCAGGCCGAAGTGGGCGGTGTTGCCGGCACGTGGAAGGATCTCACGGATAACGTGAACTCGATGGCGAACAACCTGACCGCGCAGGTCCGGAATATCGCCGAAGTGACGACAGCGGTGGCTCGAGGTGACCTTTCCCGCAAGATCACGGTGGACGTGCGTGGTGAGATCCTGGAGCTGAAGAACACGATCAATACGATGGTGGATCAGCTCAATGGCTTCGCCTCCGAAGTCAGTCGCGTGGCCCGCGAAGTGGGCACGGAAGGCAAGCTCGGCGGCCAGGCGGAAGTGCC
>CBHXZU010000007.1:0-32670 GCA_966125105.1 uncultured Prosthecobacter sp. | reverse complement strand
CACCCGGATCACGGCGTCGGCTTCGCCTGCCTGACCAGCCGCGGCCGGAGCGGCTCGTTTTCTTCGGTTCGTTGTGGTAATGGTGCGAGTCGTCCGTTCCGAGGCAGTAAACGACTCCCTTGCCGAGACGCCCGAGTCGCTCGGTGAGAATGATGTCCCAGACACGGTCCGTGCTCGCGTGCTCGGCGTCGCCCTTGCTGTAGACTTGCGGGTGGCCGTTGTAGACTTCGAAGAAGAGGTCGTTGTCCAACTGCATCAGTTCCTCCGCGGTGAGCGCCCACTTGAAGTTGGGGTGATTTACGTGAGGGAACATCGGGACACCGGTGCGTTTGCGTTGATCGTGCACGGCGTTGAGGATGCGTTGGATTGCGCCGACGATGCTCTTGCTGTCGTTTTGATCGAACGCGGTGTAGGGCAGGATGAGTTCCTGCACGTTCGTTGCGTTGATGTGGACGTTCTTCGAGGTGATCTCCTCGCTTTGCACCATGAGGAATTGCCCGGGGACTTCGAGCTTTCCGCGGAACTGCTCCAGCGTCTTGAGCCGCACTTCCTTTTTGTCCGGGGTTTCGCGGATCTGCACCCACTCCTTGCCGTAGTGGGTGATGTATTTCTCGAGCGCTTTCTCGCTAATCGGCGTTTTGCCGACGGTCGTCCACTTTTCGACATCGGAGAGAATGTTGTGATCCGAGAGCGCGAGGAAGTTGTAGCCGTGCTCCTTATACCAGGCGGCGATCATCTCGGGATAGTCGTCGCCGTCGCTCCATAGGGAATGCGTGTGGAGGTTGCCTTTCCACCAGCGTGGGGCTTGGTCCTGGGCGAAAAGGCTGATGCTGGTCGCAAGGAGGGCGAAGGCGAAGGCGAAGGAGAGACGAGGCATGGGAGTGATCTGTGGATTAACCACTGAGAGCGCTGGGACTATAGGCAGAGAACATGCGGGACAACCCGGAAGGGGGGCGATTCAACGCGTTTATGAAATCGAATAGCTCCCGGTTGATTTGCGCCGCGGCAGTTCCTACGGTTCGCGAATGGCCGCCTGGCTTCACAAAGTCGCGCTCGTGCTGAGCATTGCATTTGCGGGGAACGCAACGGGGTGGGCGGTTCCGAAGCTGAAGGTCGGGGAGCCTGTGCTGGAGGAGTTGATGGGTGGTTGCTCCATGCGATGCACGTTTTCGTGGAGCGTGGAGGTGGTGTCGGGCGGGAAGCGCGCGGCGACGAAGATGTTGAACGATGAAAGGGCGACAAGCGCGTGGATCGCGACGGGAGCGGAGTTGCCGGTGATTCATTTTTCGTTCCCGAAGCGATTGCCGAAGGAGATGGAGGGACAGGTGCCTTTTTACGGGGTGGATTTCATCAATGGGCACTGGGCTACCGAAGAACTCTGGGAGAAGCACGCTCGGCTGCGGAAAGCTCGGTTGCTTTATAATGGCGCGCTGATGGGCGTGCTCAATTTTGCCGATTCTCGCCGGTGGCAGCGCGTAGAGTTCGACGACATCATGGTGCGTTCGGGGGATGTGCTGACGCTGGAGGTGTTGGAGGTTTATCCCGGCAAGGGTGGGGGACTCGCGCTTAGTGAGGTTGTGCTGCAAGGGGCGCACTAGACCCCGGCGCGCGGGAAAGAAGTGCGCCTTCGGCTTGGGTTTCGGTCGGTGTCCCGGTGTTCGCCGCTCCAAGAAAGGGGAGACGACGTTCGGTCACTCGTAGCGCAGCGACTCGATCGGATCCAGGTTGGCGGCTTTGTAGGCGGGGTAACTGCCGAAGACGATGCCCACGAGCGAGCAGATGACGAGGCCGATGATGGCCCAATCCACGGGGAAGGCGGGCGGGACTTTGAGCAGGTAGATGGCCAGGGCGTTAGCGCCGGCCATTCCTAGAGCGACGCCGAGGATGCCGCCGATTTCGCAGAGGACAACGGCTTCGACGATGAACTGGCTCATGATGCTGCGCTTCTTTGCGCCGATCGCGCGACGCACGCCGATCTCGCGGGTGCGCTCGGTCACGGAAACGAGCATGATGTTCATGATGCCCACGCCGGCGGCGAGGAGCGCGATGGAACTCACGATCGCGAGTCCCGCCCGCACCGCGAACGTGACCTGCTGGAATTGCGCGATCATCGAATCGCTCGAAAGAATTTCGAAGTCGTCTTCTTCACCGGGCGATACCTTGCGGATGGACCGTAGGACGCCGCGGGCCTGCTCCAGGGTGTCGCCAAAAACCGCAGGGTCCTGCGCCTGCACGAAGATGTTCACATCCCGTCGGCGACCGAATCGGTTCAGGCCCGTGGTCACGGGGATGACCACCTGGCCTTGCTGACCTTCCGAAGCGACACGCTCGAAGACGCCGACCACCGTGTAGTTGATCGATTCCACCTTTACGCGCTCGCCGACGGGTGATCCGAGCGGGAATAGGGTTTCGGCCACGTCTTTGCTCAGGACGCAAACATCGCGGGTGGATTCCACGTCGGCATCGAGCAGAGAGCGTCCATCCACGATCGTCCAGTTACTCGCGGGGAAAGTGCCGGGCGTCGCGCCGTCCACGGAGATCTCAGGAGGCGTCGTGGCGTAGCGGGAGACGACTTCGCCGTTCCAGAATGTGGAAATCAAACCCACGTTTGCGGCGAAGTCGGCACTCCTTTTGAAGCGCATCGCCTGGGCGAGGGTGACTTCCTTTCGGCGAAGGAACTTCACGAAACCATCGGGCCCACCGAAGTAGGCGCCAGGAAACCGCGAGATGACAAAGGTCCTGCTGCCAAGGGCGCCGATTTCCTTTTCGATGTTGTTCTGCATCGCGCGCACGGCGGTCATCACGAGGATGATTGAGAAGACGCCGACGAGGACGCCGAGGAGGGTGAGGGCGGAGCGCAGCTTGTGTGTGGCGAGCGCGCTGAGGGCCATACTCACGCTTTCGGCAAACTCGGAGAGGGCGTGTTTCATGCGAGGGGCAACGCGGAATGCGAGGCGCGGGTGGCGCGCCGGTGTCGCGCCCCTGCAGGGCTGATCGCTTTGTTTGCGGATACCCAGGGCGTTGCCCTGGGCTGGTATGTGGTTGGGCCTTCGGCCCGGGCGCAAAATGCGGTGGAGCCTGCGTGAGGCGCCTCTCTTTGGCGTTGTCGCGCGTTCGCGGGGTTGCGGTGCTTTGCGATGGTGCTCATTCCTTGCGCAGGGCTTCGACGGGTTTCATGCGGGCGGCGCGCCAGGCGGGGAGGAAGCCGGAGATGAGGCCGGTGGTCATCGCGACACTGAGTGCCAGCACGCCGACGGAAGGGGAGAGGGTGAGTGACGTGAGGTAAGTGCGCGCGACGGCCACGATGCCGCCGGCAAACGCGAGCGCGATGAGTCCGCCGAGCAGGCAGATCCCCGCGGCCTCGAGGAGGAACTGCAGGAGGATCGTGCGCTTCCGCGCGCCGAGCGCTTTGCGCAGTCCAATCTCGGAGGTCCGTTCAGTGACGGAGACAAACATGATGTTCATGATCCCGATGCCGCCGACGAAAAGAGACAATCCAGTGATGAAGAATCCGGCGGTCGCGATGATCGTGGAGACGCGTTTGAATTGATTCACCAGCTCCTCCTGCTGGTTGATGGCGAAGTCGTCGTCCATGCCCGGCTTCACCCTGCGAATCTTCCGCATGAGGCCGCGCAACTCCTCGCGGGCGCTCTCCATGCGAGCGGGATCGCCGACTTTCACCTGGATCGTGCAACTTGGATCCCAGCGGAAGCCGCGGATCATTTTCTGGATCGGAATGATCACCTGGCTATCGAGACTCATTTTCCCCATCACGCTACCGCGTTTCTCCAGCACCCCGATGACTTCCATTTGCTGAGGGCCGACGCGCAGCTTTTTTCCGATCGGCGATTCGCCGGCGAAGAGTTTCTCCGAGATCTCGGAGCCGATCACGCAAAGGTCGCGGTTTGCGTAGGCTTCCGATTTCGTGAGAAAGCGGCCTTCGGTGAGCGTGATTCCGCCGGTGATGAGGAACTGCTCGTTCGTGCCGATGATCGTTACCATTCCCGACACACGGTCGCCGTATTGTACCGAGTCGATCTGGTGCATCACCGTTGGAGCCACGCCCGTGACCAGGTTCATGCCGCGCTCCACGAGGCGCACCTGCGCGAGGGAGATCTTCTCCCGCTTTCGCACCTTCTCCCAACTCGTCTGCGAATTGACGAACCACTCGCGGCGATCGACGTAGAGGACATCGGTGCCGAGGAAGGAAATGGCGTCGCGGAAGGATTTATCGAGCCACTCGATCGCGGTCGCCATGAGCGTAACGGTGACGATGCCGATCACGATGCCCACGGTGGTGAGCACGGAGCGCATGAGATTGGCGCGCAATGCGTCCCATGCGATCGCCACACCTTCCCGCAGATCGCCGAAGAGCGTCATGCGACCGGCTCGTCGCTCGCCACCAATCCATCGCGAATGCGGATAATCCGTTTCGCATTGCGGGCCACCTCTTCTTCATGAGTCACGACGATCAGCGTGTTCCCCTTCGCGTGCAGGCCGGCGAAGAGCTCGAGGATTTCGTGGCCGGTCTTGGTGTCGAGGTTTCCCGTCGGTTCGTCGGCGAGGATGATGGAAGGCTTGTTCACCAAGGCGCGCGCGATGGCCACGCGCTGGCGCTGTCCGCCGGACATCTCATTGGGCCGATGCGTGACGCGTTCGGCGAGCCCCACGTCCGCGAGGGAGGCGTAAGCGATGTCGCGGCGCTCATCGATATCGACGCCCGCATAGATCAATGGGAGCTCCACGTTGCGCAGAGCAGTTGCGCGGGGCAGGAGATTGAAGGTCTGAAAAACGAAACCGATCTCGCGATTACGGATGTCGGCGAGCTCGTTGTCGTCCATATCCGCGACGTTGTGTCCATTGAGCTCGTAGGTGCCCGAGGACGGCGTATCGAGACAACCGAGCACATTCATGAGCGTGGATTTGCCGGAGCCGGACGGTCCCATGATCGCCACGTATTCGCCGCGCGAGATTTCGAGGGTGACGCCGCGCAGCGCGTGCACGGTCTCGCTGCCCATCTCGTAACGGCGACAGACGGCGTCGAGGCGAATCAGGCTCATTTCCCGCCGGCGGGCTTTGGAGCCTCCGCTGTGACATTGATCTTCTTTCCGTCTTCCAGGTCCTTGCTGATCGCCTTGTAGCCGCCGCTGACCACTTCCTGACCTTCGGTGATACCGGACACGATCTCGAAGTAATCGTTGTCGCTGATGCCGGTCTTCACCGGGACCATCTTTGCTTTGTCGCCGTCGCGCACAAAGACCACTTCCGTGGGCTTGATCGCCTCAGGTTTCTTTTTCGGTTTCGGAGGATTGGGACCCGTTTCCTCCTTCGGCGGCGTCTTCGCGGCGGGAAGCCGGGTGGTCACACTCTGAATCGGCACGGTGAGCACGTCTTTGCGCGAGCGCGTTTCGATTTCGGCCGTCACGGACATGCCGGGACGAAAGTTCTCCTTATCCTGGACACGAATGCGCACCTCGAACTTCGGCGCTTCCTGCGAACTGCTGCCGCCGCCGCTGCCTCCAGCGCTGCTGCCGCCCATGCTCAGGGCTGGTCCGCGCACGGCATTTGCGATCGCGGTGACCGTGCCTTTGAACTTCCGGTCTTTGAAAGCATCGACTTCGAGCTGCACGTTTTGCCCGACCTCGATGAGCACGATGTCGATCTCGCCAATGTCCACGCGGGCTTCCATGTCGTCGAGTTGGGCGACGGTCATCATCTCCGTGCCCATGTTGAAGGACGTCCCGAGCACGCGCTCGCCGAGTTGGGACTTCAGCTTGGTCACGGTGCCATCGATCGGTGCGTTGATCGTCGTCTTCGCGAGATCGTCGTTGGCGCGGGCGAGCGCGAACTTTGCCTGGTCGGCGTTGTGAATGGAGTTCTGGAGGCGCAGCTTCGCGACGGCGTAGGCAGTCTTGAAATCGGTGAATGCGCTTTGTGTGATCAGCTTGTCCTTCATCAGCGCCTCGTTCTGCTTGAAGTCACTTTCGGCCTTTTCGAGTTCCGCTTCGGCCTGGCTGCGACTGCCCTGGGCGAACTTCAGATTGGCCTCCGCGGAGTTTTTCGCCGCGAGATAATTGTCCGGTTTAATCTGCACGAGCAGGTCGCCCTTCTTCACCTTGTCGCCTTCCTTGATCGGGAGATCTACAATCTCGCCCGCGACCTCCGGACTGATGACCACCTGCGTGACCGGCTGAATGCGTCCGCTCGCGACGACGGTCTCGGTCACATCGCGGCGCGCCGCCTTCTCCGTTTGCACGGTGATAATGTCCTCCGGTTTTGAAAACGCCTTGATGCCGATCCACGTTCCGATGCCGACGAGGAGCAGGAATGCGATCAGCAGTTTCCGGCGACGACGGCGCTTGCGCCGACGCGCGGGTGGCAAGGAGACGGGTTGGGTCTGAGGAAGTTCCAAAGTGAGAGACGCCCGCACTGTGCCGCCTCTCAGGCCATTTGTCGCCGCAATTTCCGTGAAGGATGTGTTCGTCGGGTAATGGTCTGTCTTAGCCCGCCGAGTGCTTCCGTCAGCCGGGCGCCCCGGCTTTGGTCATTTCACGGAGCGTTTTATATCCAGTTTCCTGTCGCCGAGTGGTCCCGAAACCTCGAGTCGCGAAGGGGTGTGCCATGGGCGAGGAGCTGGAGCGGCTTTGGGAACTGGGGTGGGATCAATCGCGCGGTTCACGTCTGGAGGGGTTCGCGAGACGATCGAGATCGTCGCAATGAAGCCGAGAAAAATGAGGAAGGCTTTCATGGGCGGTTGAGTGATGGCGGAGTTTTGAGCGGGGAAGGTCGAAAGTCGTGGGAGCCGACCCAGCCCTGATCGGCAGAGCCAATCATCGAGCCGGCTCCGCCACATCGCCGGGAACGAGCACCGGGCAACAAGGCTGCCGCGGCACCACGGACCCGAAGTGCGGCAGGGGACGTGGGGAAAATGCGCATCCTGCAATTTGAAGTTGGGAATAGCGGGAGTGGCATCGGGGTTAATGTGTTTCAATCGTATTGCGATTGTATTTACAATATAATTCTCCGTAAAGAATCCATTTTGCTCGATTCCAGAAGGAAACGCTGCGGAATCAAAGGAAATGGCTCATTGGTGTAAATACACCGAACGGCAATTTGTCCCAGCTGCCGCAGGGCAGGCGTGAAGTCCCACTTTGGTGGCGTTCCTCCGGACATCAAACACACCGCTCCGCAGGGCGTGGCGCGCGAATTGACCGTATAAACCTAACTTCCCATGAAACTTGCACACTTTCTCGCTCCAGCCGTCGTCCTTGGCCTCCTGAATGCGGCGTGCGACAGGAAAACGGTCGTCGTCGTGGAAAAGCCGCCAACCACCGAGCCCGTCGCGCAGACAAAGACCTTCGAAACCGCCGCGCTAAAGTCGGCGATCAACGCCTACGAGCAGGCTCCGACGGCTGAGCGTGCAGCGGAAGTGAAGAAGGCCTTTGCCGAGTTGGATGGAGAAATTGCGGAACTTCAGGGCGACGTCGCGAAGAAATCCGGGGCCGATCAAGCCGAGGCAGCGCAAAAGCTCGCGAATCTTTCGGCTTACCGGGACGCGGAAGCGAAGCGGTTCGAAAAGGCAGGCGGTCCGAACAGCACGAAGGTGATCGTGATTGATCCGCGCCCCGGCGTGGAAAAGGTGGAAGACGCCGCGCGCAAAACCGGTGAGGCATTGAAAGATGCTGCGCGAGAGACGCGAGACGCGATTCGGGATGCCGTGCGGTAGGCGCGAGCGGTCGCTTTAGTTCGCGGGGGAATCGGGAGTTTTCTGGCTCAGCACCTGGTCGATCGCGTTGAGCAGAGACTTTTCGCCTCTCGCGTCGTTATCGAGCGACCAGATCATCACTCCGCCGAGTCCCGTGTCGCGGGCGAACTGCGCCTTTGCCTTGATCGTTGGGATTCCGTTGTACCAAATCGTGTCACCGATCTGGTCGGCATTCTCCGCACCTGGAAATGCCGCCACGATTTGCGCGAAGGGATAGTCGCGTTTCTTGAATGCTGCGCCGAACCCGTAGCCGTAGAACGGCACGCCGAGCACCGCTTTACTCTTCGGTAATCCGCGTTTCAGCCAGTACGCGACACTGTCCTTCGCGAACGCCATGGAGGAATGCTGGCCCGGAGAATTGGGCGCCCAATATCCGGCGCCGTCGTAGGCCATGATGTTGACAAAATCGAAGTGCGCGAGCGCGTCGTCGGGCACCTTGTTCCCGCCATAGCCCTTTGAGAGCGCGGACGTCAGCAGTTTGCCGGTCGGTTTCAACTCCGTCGACAGTTCGGCGATGAATGGGCCGTAGTCGTCAGTGATCGATGGTCCCTCCAGGTCCACGTCGAGCCCGTCGAAACCATGTTCCTCGACATAGCGCGCCAACTTTGCGGCGAACGCCGCGCGCTTCTCCCTGGACAGGAGCAGGCCGTAGCGAGCGAGCAGGGTTTTGTCACCCGAAGCCGCGCCACCGCCGATGGAGATGAGCACCGGGATTTTCTTCGCCCGCGCCGCTGTGATGAGCGCCTGGTTTTTGCGATTAAACGAGAGATCTCCCTCGTCGTTCTTCGCGTTCTCAAACGCGATATTCAGGTGCGTGACCTTGCCGTAGTCGATCTCCTTCGCGAACGACTCGAGATCGATCCAGTTTGGCACGTAGGCGACGACCTTTTCCCGGGCGTTCGCGTTGATCGCGAAGGCGGCGAGAATGACACTGGAAAACAGGAGGCGGCGCATAGGCTGGTGATGAGTGACAAAGCGCTCAGCGCCCACAACCTTTCTCCTTCTGAAACTGGAAGCAAATTTATCGCCGCAGGGAGAAAGGCCTGCGCGATGCGCCGTCGCGCGAGACTTTTCCTTACGGGGGTGATCTCGCGTTTGCCCTACTTCATCGAGTGCAAGCCGATCATGTTGCCTTCGGTATCGAGGACAAAGGAGATGAACCCATAATCTCCAATCGCGAACTTTGGCCGTTCCAGTTTGCCGCCACTATCCACAGCGCGTTGAGCTTCGACGGCGCAATCCAAGCAGGAGAAATAGATGATTACGCCCCCGCCGCCGGAATCTTTACCGGGAAACTTCACCAATGCTCCGGGAGCGCCGGGGCCATTGTCGATCATGGGAAACATCCACATTTCAAGATCAGTGCCCGGCAGCTTCTCGAGCTTCGTCTCGAAGACCTTTTCGTAGAAGGCCCGCGCCCGTTCCATATCCTGGACGTAGATCTCAAACCACCCAACTGCGTTTCGATTCGGAGACATAGGGTGCTCAGCTTAGCCGCGGTTTTGTGTCGTGGGAATAGACCCCGCCCTAAACTTTTTGCGGGCAATGCAAAATGCGCGCTGCCATTCTCTTGCGCGAAGCTAACTCCCCTTGGTTTCGTCGAGTCCGGGTATTGCGCTCGCCTTTTGGAACAAAGCTTGCGTATTTCACGCGCGATGAAAGTCCGCAGTATCCTAAGTTCCCTCGCCCTGATGGTCAGCTTTGCCTCCGCTCATGCGGCTGGTGAGAGCGGCGGCCCCACTAAAGAACAGCTCCTCCAATTCCAAAAGATCCAGGAGGCGGTCGGTGAGCTGAAGTACCAGACAGGTGAAATCCCGCTGGCTTCCGCGAACGCAAAGATCACCCTGAAGGATGGCTTTCAGTATCTCGATCGCGCCGGTGCAAAAAAGCTGCTGACCGATGTGTGGCACAACCCGCCGCAGGCGTCTGAGGATGTGATCGGGATGATTGTCCCGAAAGGCTTCGATCCGCTCGAGGAAAGTTCGTGGGCGGTGACGATCCAGAGCCAGAATGACGGCTACGTGAAGGACGACGAATTCGACTCGATGGACTTCAACCAGGTGCTGAAGGACATGCAGGAAGGTTCGAAAGAGGCGAGCAAGGAACGGGTCGCGGCTGGCTACGGCAAGATGGAACTCGCCGGCTGGGCCACCGCGCCGCATTACGACAAAGCGCAACACAAGCTTTATTGGGCGAAGAAGTTTGACGTCGATGCCCCTGGCCAGGCGCTGAATTACGACATCCGCGTCCTCGGTCGCGCTGGGCACCTGGAACTTAGCCTCATTTCCGATATGACCCAATTGAAGGAGATCGAGGCAAACGTGCCCACGATCCTCAGCATGGTCGATTTCACAGATGGCAATCGTTATGCGGACTATCGCAGCGGCGATAAGGTAGCGAATTACGGCATTGCCGCTCTCATCACCGGCGGTGTCCTCGCAAAGACGGGCTTCTTTGCGAAGCTGGCGGTGATTTTGGCGAAAGGGTGGAAACTCGTGGTGCTGGGGGTTGTTGGTGTAGGCGCCATGATCAAACGGATGTTTGGTGGGCGCTCGGAAGCTCGGTAATCGGAACGAAAAGCGCGAGCGCGCGGCGCTGAATCCCTTTAACGAACCGCTGCAGACCGAGAGGTTTGCAGCGGTTATGTTTTTACGCGAAACGCGGTGCAATCTGCGGCGTGTCAAACCGTTCCTCAAAACCCGACGGCTTAATACGCGCGAAACCGGCGGATTTTAGCAAACGGCCTAAAGTTTTTTGTTTTATTAAAATTGCAGCCGTTCGGCCGGATTTTGGATTCTCCGCGGCCCATGATAAAAACAACGATTCGTGCTGCCTCCATTCTGACAGCATCGATTGGCACGTTCCTCCAAGCGCAGACGTTTGAGACACTCCATCAGTTCACCGGCGATGACGGCCGTCGACCCGAGACGGCAATGACGATTGGCCCCGACGGCGCTTTGTGGGGGACGACCGGCGATGGTGGGACCAATGACGTAGGGGTAATTTATCGATACTCTCTCAGCGAGATCGACCCGGGCTTCAGCAAAGTTCTCGATTTCAACTCGGCGACTTCCGGCCGTTTTCCAGCGGCGCGGTTGCTGAATATCGGCGACGGGAACCTTTACGGCGCAGCGTATTCCGGCACGTCGGGACAGGGGACCGTAAACACAGGGGGCACCGTTTTCAAAATTAGCGATCCAGGGTTGCCGACTCAGCAGGTCAGCATCATCCATAGCATCGCGTCGATTGCAGGAACGCCTTACCGCGCGGTGTACCTGGCTTCAGCTGAGCCGGGGCACCTTCTGGCGCTTTGCGAGGATAACTCCGGTGTGCGGCGCCTGAAACTGAGCGATAATTCAATTACAACGCCCCCGTTGTTCCCGAATACCCCTAAACCGCAGAGCTTCATTCGCGCGTCTGACGGATATTTGTATGGTGGTTCGTACGAAGGAAGTGGCGCTGGCCGGCTCGGCGGGCTCTTCCGGCTGAATCCCGATGGAACGGGATACCAGGAGCTTCACGCCTGCGAGAGCGAAACGGGGACTCGTCCGATCGGAGCGATGGTGCAGGCGCCGGACGGCAACCTCTACGGGCTCATGAGTGATGGCGGGGCTCCTGGTCGTGGCGGTGTTCTCTACCGCCTTTCCCTGGACGGCGAGTATACCGCGGTGCACGAGTTTACTGATTTTCGTTACGCGGCGGCAGACCTCTGCCTGGCGAGCGATGGCATGCTCTACGGTACTTGTTACGACCTCGGCCCGGGCGGAAATGGCGTCGGCGGTATCTGGCGGATCAAGCCGGATGGATCGGGTTACAAGGTGCTGCACGTGTTCAAGACGGCAGGTTATCCGACAGGCCGCGCGCCCGTCGGCGGTTTGGTGCAAGCGTCAGACGGTTTCCTCTACGGCACTACGCAAGGTGGCATTGACACGGGAGTCGGCACGATCTTCCGCATCAATCTAAAGCTGCCGGTTCCGCCAGAGAATCTCGCGCCGATCGCGCAGGATGACACGGTTACCGCGACGGGTGAACAGCTCACGATTCCGGTGCTCGCGAACGACTTCGACCCCAACAATGATCCGTTGTTTGTGGAAGTCACGAGCACGCCGGCGAACGGCACCGCAGTCGTGCAGGGTGTGTCCATCGTCTACACGCCGAATGCGGGCCCGGCGGCGAACGACTCGTTTACCTACCGCATTATCGATAGCCGCGGAGGAGAGTCGACCGCGACGGTGAATGTCACGGTGAACCAGGTGCAAACCGACGTGGTCGGGAACTACACTGGATTGCTTTTCCTCGATGAGGATTTCGAAGGCAACGACAGTGATGCGCAGGCACGGTGGACCTTGAGCGTGCTGGCTACCGGCAAGTTTAGCGGCAAGCTCTACACACAAGGGAAAACGATTCCGTTCAAGGGAACCCTGAGCGAATCGAACACGGCCGTCGTGAAGGTGAATGTGCCGAGCCAGGGGACGGCGACGTTGTTTCTCAACGTCGTTCCGGGCGCCACGAAATCGGCGCGCGCCTACTTCTACAGCGCGCGCAATTTGAGCGGAATTGCGGGCATCAACGCGGCGTCGGATTCGGAGACGAAACGAGCCTACACGGTCCAAGTAACCAATCCGAGCGCGCCATCGATTATGCCGAAGGGACTCGGTTACGCGACCATGTCCATCACGCCGCAGGGCACTGTGACGGCGGTGGGCAAGCTGGGTGACGGATCGACTTTGAAGTGGGCGTCGCAACTCATCGAGTTGCCGGGAGGGAGCAAGTTCCTGCCGGTATTTAGCGAGCCGTTAAAAGGCGGCCGGATCGGTAGCTTGCTGAGCGCCACGGCCGTTAACGGGCGCGACTTCGGAGGCACGACTCATTGGTTCCGGCCTCCGGTGAATTCACCGAAACCGAAGCCTTACTCCACTGGCATCGACGGTGAGGTGGACGTGACCGTCGGCCTTTACACGCCGCCGGCACGCAACACCCTTGCGATGGACTTCACCGACCTCGGAGCCTTTCTTAGCGACGGACCCAATGGCGAAGCGGGGAACTCGTTGATCAGCTTCAATGGACCGCGATTTGTGCCGACGGACAATCTGCGCGCGCTCTCAGTGACTGCGTCGACTGGCCTGTTCTCGGGCGTGATGAAGATCAACAATCGCTCGGTACCGTTCAAAGGCGTGCTCAACCAGGGACTGCGCTACGGTGCTGGGCAGTTCGTGATTAGCGGAGAGACCGGCAAGGCGCAGATCGGCGATTAATCTCGGATAGGCAACCACACACAAACGCCCGGCGGGAGAAATCCTGCCGGGCGTTTTTCGTTTTCGTTAACCGCGACGACGCGACGGGCGCGACGGACATACAGGGTAACCGCGGCGGGGCGGACAAACGCGTTTCGCGGTGAGATGGGAATCGAGTCTGCGGCTTCGACGGATTGAACGGAGGGGGGCGGGCCGACTCTGCCTGTTTGCGTCCGCCGCGTTTTTTTGTCTGTGTGGCGTTCGTCGCGTCGTCGCGGTTAAAACTATCTCGTTTGCGTTCCGCGCGGTAGAGGCAATCCACCCATGAACATCCTCCGCGCATTCGTGCTCCTCGTGTCGCTCACGCTTTTGAGTATCGGCCGCGGTGAGACGATGCAGATCGGCGTGGCGCAGGTGGACGTGACGCCGGATTATCCGATCCGCCTGAATGGGTTTGCCAAACGCAAAACGGAGTCCGACGGCGTGCTGGGCCGCATTTGGGTGAAGGCGCTTGCGTTTGCTGACGAGAAGGAAGGGCCAGCGATTCTCATTACGACTGACGGCCTCGGCGTGCCCGCGAGCATCGTGGACGAAGTCGCCAGGCGGCTTGCGCAGCCGCTCAATTTAAAGCGCGAACGATTGACGATCACCGCGACGCACACGCATTCCGCGCCGATGCTCCGCGGGGTGGCTAATGCGATCTTTGGCCACGACCTCAGTCCCGAGGAATGGGAGCACATCAATCGCTATACGGAGGAGTTCACCAATGCGCTCGAAGCTGTCGCGCTTGCGGCAGTGAAGGATGTTCGACCAGCCACAGTGGAACTCGCGATCGGGAAGGCAGGTTTTGCGATGAATCGGAGAACCAAAGGCGGACCCGTTGATCATGACCTCCCGGTGCTCGTGATCCGCGACGTCAATGACAACAAACCTCGCGCGGTTTGGTTCAGCTACGCCTGCCATTGCGTGGTGCTGGCGGAGAGCAAAATCCATGGCGACTGGGCGGGTGCGGCGATGGAGATGATCCAAGCGGATTTTCCCGGCACGATTGTGCTCGCATCGATCGGTTGCGGCGCGGATCAGAATCCGAGTTCGCGCGACAGTGTAGAAATTGCCAATCAGCACGGTCGCCTGATCGCGGATGAAGTGAAGCGGCTCATTACTGGCGGTGAAGGCGCGGAGAACGGGGGCTCGAAGGCGATCACGGTCGAGCCATCGATACGCCGCGTCGAAACGAATCTCGAATACGAACAGCGCTCACGCGCCGAATGGCTGGAGATGCTCAAGAAGGGCGGGCAGTTGGCGTATTATGCGCGGCTGAATCTCACGCGTATCGATCACGGTGAAACGCTTCCCATCCATCTGAGTTATTCCGTCCAGACTTGGACGTTTGGAGATCAGCTTGCGCTGGTCTTTCTGCCAGGGGAGGTCGTCGTGGATTTTGGGCTGCGACTGAAGCGCGAACTTCGCGACGTTATTCCCATCGCTTACGCGAATGATGCGCCGGGTTACATTCCGAGTGAGCGGGTTTTGAAAGAAGGCGGCTATGAGGGTGGCGGCGCGATGATGTATTACGATCGTCCAAACCGGTTTGCTCCGGGATTGGAGGAAAAGATTATTGAAGCGGCGCGGGCGCAGTTGCGCAGCTTTGCGAGGTGATCTGACGGAATTACGAAAAGCAGCTCATCCTGACGAGGGACGAGGAAGACCCCGAGCCATTCACGATAACTTCTTCGCCGGCGAATCAGTTGCGCTGAATGGCTCGGGGTCATTCTCTTCGTTACACTCGGTCAGATGACCGGCTTTTCATGCATTTTGACTGCGAGAATCTTCTTACACAGCGGGGCTTTGCGCGATGGGGGCGGGTTCTTCTTTGCGGCTGAAGTGTTTTCCTAGCCAGCCCTGGAGGCGGTCCATGTAGAGGTAGACGACTGGCGTGATGTAGAGCGTGAGGATTTGCGAGAAGACGAGGCCGCCGACCACGGCGAGGCCGAGTGGGCGGCGGGATTCGGCGCCTGCGCCGATGCCCAACGCAATGGGCAGCGCGCCCATGAGCGCGGCGAAGGTCGTCATCATGATGGGGCGGAAGCGAACCAGACATGCTTCCACGATGGACTCCGATGGCGGCTTGCCGTGGTTGCGTTCCGCTTCGAGGGCGAAGTCGATCATCATGATCGCGTTCTTCTTCACGATGCCGATGAGCATCAGAATGCCGACGAAGCCGTAGACGCTGAGATCTTCACCGAAAAGCATGAGCGTTGCGAGCGCGCCGATACCTGCGGCGGGAAGTCCCGAAAGGATCGTCAGCGGATGAATGAAGCTTTCGTAGAGGATGCCGAGCACGAGGTAGATCACGAGCACGGCCATGATGAGGAGCATGCCGAGGTTTCCGAGCGATGATTGGAATGCCGCTGCTTCCCCCTGGAAGCGCGTGATTACGCCGGTAGGAATCACGTCCCGCACTGCCGCCTGGATCTTGTCCACCGCATCGCCGAGCGCGACTCCCGGGAGCGTGTTGAAGGACAGCGTCACGGAGGGCAACTGGCCGATGTGATTGACTGTGAGCGGTCCCGTCGTGCTGATGATTTCCGCGACTGCTTCCAGCGGCACCAATTCTCCCGCGGCGGATCGGAGATACATCGCGGCGAGGCGCTCAGGTGTTTCCTGGAAGAGCGGGCGCACCTCGAGAATTACGGAGTATTCGTCGGAGGACGTGTAGATGTTCGAGACCTCGCGGCTACCGTAGGCATCGTAGAGCGCGGAGTCGATTTGCTCGGCGGTGATGCCGAGCGTGCCGGCCTTGTCGCGCTCGATTTTTACGTAGACTTGGGGACTGTTCAGGCGCAGGTCGCTCGTCACGTCGGTGAGCCCAGGGATCGCGCGCATCTTCGCTTCAACCTGCGGGGCCACTTGGTAGAGCGTCTGGAGATCAACGCTCGCGAGGGAGAATTGATATGGGCTGTTCGACGAGATGCCGCCGATCCGAATCACCGGGGGGACCTGTGGAAACGATCGAATGCCGGGGATGCGCGCCAATTGTTTGCGCAGGTCGGCCACCACTTCCTGGGCTGGTGGACGGCTGTCGCGGGGCTTGAGCTGGATATTAAAACGTCCGGTGTTGCCTCCACCGCCCCCGCCTCCACCGCCGCCGCTGCCGATGCTGGAGGAAAAGCGCTCCACCGCGGGATGTGCCCTGACGATCTTTGCGACCGCGAGCTGATGGGCCATCATGGATTGGAACGAGGCGTCAATCGCGGCCTCGGTCGTTAGCGTCAGCTGGCCGATGTCTTCGGTGGGGATGAACGCCTTCGGAATCGCCACGAAACCCCACGCCGTGGCAGCCACCGTTCCGATCGTGACAAACAAGGTCGCCCACTGGTGGCGCATCACGAGGCGCAGCGTGCGCTCGTAAAACTTTTGCATGCCGTTGAAGAGACGCTCCGTGAGTCCTGGCTTCTGGTGCTCTTTCTTCGTTTTCTCCGCGCGGAGGAAACGGCTGCAGAGCATTGGTGTAAGCGTGAGCGAAACGACGCCGGAGATCAGGATCGCCGCGCCGATGGTCACCGCAAACTCGTTGAACAGGCGCCCGAGGATTCCGCCCATGAAGAGCACCGGGAGGAAAACCGCCGCCAGGGAAATCGTCATCGAGATGACCGTGAAGGCGATTTCCCTCGAGCCACGCCTGGCAGCTTCCATCGCGGTTTCGCCTTCCTCCATGTGCCGCACAATGTTTTCCAGCACGACGATCGCATCATCCACCACGAAGCCGACGCACAAGGTGAGCGCCATCAGCGAGAGATTGTTCAAGCTGAAGCCCAACTGGTACATGATCGCAAACGTGGCGATGATCGAGATGATGATCGCGAGACTCGGGATGACCGTCGCGGTGAGGCGGCGCAGGAAGAGGAAGATCACCAGCACCACGAGCGCGATGCTCAGCAGCAAGGTGAACTGCACGTCGTGGACGGATTCGCGGATCGTGGCGGAGCGATCGCTGAAGACATACAGCTCGATGCCGGCAGGGAGTTGCGCGCGAAGGTCGGGGATCACGTCCAGGATTTGATCCACCACCTTTACCGTGTTCGCTCCGGGCTGACGTTGAATGCCGAGCACGATGCCGCGTGTGTCGTTGTACCAGCCGGCTATGCGACTATTCTCGATGGAATCCTGAACCTGGGCGACATCTGCCAGGCGGATTGGCGCGCCATCCCGATACGCCACGACGATTTCCCGGAAGCCCGCGGCATCCATCAATCCGCCACTGCTCTCGACGGTGAACACGCGCGTTTTGCCGTCGAGCACGCCGGTCGGCGTGTTGCTGTTCGCCCGCTGAATGGCGAGGCTGATGTCATCCATGCTGATGCTGCGCGCGGCGAGCGACAGCGGCTCGATCTGGACGCGCACCGCGTACTTCTGGGTGCCGAATACTTGCAACTGCGACACGCCTTCGATCGTGGAAATGCGCGGCGCGAGGAGGGTCTGAGCGTATTGATCCACCTTCGAGAGAGGCAGCGTTTCCGAGGTGAGCGCGAGGAGCAGGATGGAGCGCTCCGTCGGGTTTACCTTTCGAAACGACGGCGGCGCCGGCATGGTGGACGGCAAGCTGCGCGACGCGCTGGAAATCGCCGTCTGCACGTCGAGCGCGGCGTCGTCGATGTTTCGATCGAGCGAAAACTGGAGCGTGATGCTGGTGCTGCCGAGGCCGCTGCTCGAAACCATCGAGTCGATGCCCGCGATCGTGGAGAATTGCTTCTCCAGTGGCGTGGCGACCGAAGATGCCATGGTTTCCGGGCTCGCTCCGGGGAGCGAGGCAGAGACGGAGATGGTGGGGAAATCGACCGTGGGAAGGTCGCTGACGGGAAGCTGGCGATAAGCCAGCATGCCAAACGCGACGAGGCCGATCATGATCAGCGTCGTCATGACCGGGCGGCGGATGCAGACCTCGGGAATGCTCATGGCTGCCGAACGACCGGTGTGGGTTTCGGTGTCGTTTCAGCGTGGGTCGCCGGAGCCTCCGCCGGCGGCACGATCTCGACGCTGCTGCCGACCGTGAGCCGGCTTTGTCCATCCACCACGATCTGTTCATTCCCTTCGAGTCCGCGGCGAATCACCGCTTCGTCCCGCATCGTTCGGTCCACCTCCACCTTGCGCATCTCGGCTTTTTTCTCGGCGTTAATAATGAAGACAAACTTGCTGTCCTGCCCGTCCTGAATCGCCGCGGCGGGGGCGACGACGGCATCCTTGTCCACCGCGACCTCGACGCGGAGGCTGACGAATTGTCCGGGCCATAGCGTTTGCGGTTGATTCGAAAACGCCGCTTTCAATTCGATGGTGCCCGATGTCGCCTTCACCTGGTTGTCGAGGAAGACGAGTTCACCTTCCGCGGTTTGCTGGTCCGTTCCGGAGGTTCGAGCGAAGACCCTTGGCTTCCCCGCCGCCAGCCCGCGCTGGACAGAGGCAAGTTGCTGCTCCGCGACCGAGAATGTGACTTCCACCGGCGCGGTCTGGTTGACGAGCACCATCTGCGTCTGGTTCGCGGTCACGACGTTTCCCGCCGTCACGAGTGCCTTGCCGGCGCGTCCGTCGATCGGCGCGTTGATTGAGCAATACTCCAATTGAAGCTGCGCCGATTTCACTGCAGCAGCGGCCACCTGCACGGTGGAGAGAGCGGCCCGAGCCGTGACTTCGAAGTCGGCAGCCTGCTCTTTGGAAACCGTGCCAGTTTTACCCAGCGTGGCATACCGCGTCGCCTGTTCGCGCGCGTTGTCCGCTTTCGTCTGCGCCTCCGCCTGGCTGGCGCGGGCCTGTTCCAGCGCGACTTGGAATGGACGCGGATCGATGCTGAAGAGCGGGTCGCCTTTCTTAACCATCTGCCCATCCGTGAAGTGAACGGTGGAAATGGTGCCGGTGACTTGAGGTTTCACCGCTACCGTGGAAGGCGACGTGACGCGACCGATGGCGCGGACCGTCACCGGCATGTCCTTGCGGGTGACTTTTTCCACCACGACCGGCACGACGGGACGCTTGCCGGCATCTGCGGTAGATTTTGCCCGGTTACAGCCGGCGAGCAATGCCGCGCTCATTGAGGCAGCGAGGACGAAAGTTGAAAAATTGACCATCAGAGAGTTCAGCGTCCGTAGTTAAACAAAGAACTGGCGGTTCTATTTGCGCGCAAGTCGCTGTCGCAACCACGCATTATGCTCCATTTGATTCGTGTGCATTAGAAGCGCCGGGTGGATGCGCCGGGAATTGCGATCACGAAATTGCGGCCATCCTGTTCCATGGACGCGATCTGCAAGAATAGTGGCGAATCCGGCGACCATGCGTCAGAGTCCGCATCGCAGCTATCTTCCCTATGATATCAATGCTTCCTCTACGGCGCGGGTTCCTGGTGGTGTTTTCGTTCATCCTTGTTCTGATTCCCGGCGCCCAGGCGGGACGCGTGGCGGTCGGCACCGACATGGGAGGGCAGGCACTGGTGAAGGTTTACGAAACGCCGGGCACCAGCCCGATTCGGTCGTTTGTGGCTTATCCGCCCTCCTTCAATGGCGGCGTCCGCGTTGCGGTGGGGGATGTGACCGGGGATGGAACTCCAGATGTGATCACAGCGCCCGGGGCCGGCGTCGGGCCCAATGTGAAGGTGTTTGATGGCGTGTCTGGTGCCGAGGTGCGCTCGTTCCTCGCTTACGATCCAATCTTCACCGGCGGCGTTTACGTCGCTTCCGGCGATATCGATGGCGATGGAACGGCCGACATTATTACCGGCACCGATGAAGGCTCCTCCGGCGGCGCCCGAGTGAAAGTTTTCCGCGGAACGAACCTGTCCGTGCTGGCGGACTTCTTTCCGTACGGGGTTACGTTCAACGGAGGCGTTCGGGTCGCCGTTGGAGACGTGAATGGAGACGGCATTCCCGATATCGTGACGGGCGCCGGTTCCACCAACTCGCACGTGAAAGTTTTTCACGGCCGCACGAGTTCAGAGATTCGATCGTTCCTGGCCTTTCCTTCCCCGACATTTAGCGACGGCGTGTTCGTGGCGGCCGGGGACGTGAATGGCGATGGATTCGCCGACATCATTACCGGCGCCGGTCCTGGGGCGGGTTCACAAGTGAAGGTCTTCAGCGGATCGACCCAGGCGACGTTGCGCTCATTCTTTGCTTACGAGGGCGGATTCAACGGAGGCGTGCGTGTGGCGGCCGGAGATGTGAATGCCGATAATCGCGCCGATTTCGTCACGGCCCCGGGGCCGACGCGGAATGCGCTGATCAAAACGTTCAATGGGAGAACGGGAGCACTGGTTGCGCAGTTCCTGGCAAACGAGCCCACATTCACCAGCGGCGTTTTTGCGGGGGGAGTATCGATTCCTCCCGTGCAAGTTGTGACCAATGCTGCGACCAGCGTCACGGCAACCACCGCCACGCTGAATGGGTTCGTGAATCCAAACGGACGCACGGTGACCGTTCAGTTTCAATACGGTTTGACGCTCAATTACGGCAGCACGGTCGCTGCGGTGCCGAACACCGTGAGCAGTCCCTCCAGCGTGATTGCGAATCTCACGGGGTTGCTGCCGGGGAGAACGTACCATTTCCGCGTCATTGCTCTCGATGGCTTGGGTGGAACAGTCGTGGGCGCGGATCGCACATTCTCGACCGACACAAACAAGCTCCCGACCGGGGGCACATTCACGGTCACTCCATCTTCGCCGGTTACAGTCGGAACCGTTCTCACCGCAACGTTCGCGGGTTGGACCGACCCGGACGGTCACACGCCCCTGCGCTACGAAGTGCGGGAAGGAACCACGATCATCGTCGTGCAGACCGAGAATACGACGTCGCAATTCATCCTTCCGGCAGGGACCCATCAGTTGACGGGGCGAGTTTACGACACGCTCGGGGGCTTCACGGAAATTGGGCCGGTGGAAGTCGTCGTCACAGGCGATCCTGATTCCGAATTGCTGTTCGCGACGCGCGACCCGGTGCCCGGCACGGGCACAGTGGATCCGGATATCTGGTCCAGCTTTGGTATCCCTGCGATCGCGGATAGTTCGGTGAAGTTCCTTGGCAATTTCGTGGGGCCGAGTGGACGCGGCGGCGGCGTGTATTCCGACGGAACGCCCGTGGCGCTGATTGGCGATCCTGTGCCGGGTGCCGGGTTTGGCGGAACGTTTGCGATTCCGACGGGGGCGGTGTTCAAGTCCTTCAAGGATCCCGTCACCGATCCGGGTGGCCACGTGGCGTTCATCGCCACGATGACTGGCGGCGGCGTGACCGGCGCGAATGACACGGTGGTTGTGAGCAATGGAAGGACAGGGACGCTGGAAGTGATCGCGCGCGAGGGATTCGATGCGCCGGGTGCCACGGGCACGCGGTTCTCGGCGTTTCTCAGTGTTTCGATCGGCGGCACAGGCGTCGGTGGCACGATCTTCACCGCGAGACTAGCGGGAGCGCCGGGCTCGAGCAATTCGGGAGCGTGGTGGCAACCTGCGGGAAGCGCGACCACGACGCTCCTCGTTCGTCGCGGCGACCCAGGTTTTGCGACTGGCGAAACGATTCGCTCGTTCGCATTGCACCAAGCGTTGCCAGGTACTCTTGGGCAAGGACGGGGCCAGGTCGATGCAAGCGAAGCCGTGTTCCAAGCCGTGATGAACACTGGCCGCCAGGCGATCGTCCGCGCGACACCCGGCTCCTTGACGCCACTCGCGTTGACTGGCGATCCAATCAGCGGCGGATCCTCCTGGGTCCGCACGGGCCTGCCATCGACCAGCAATGATGGGCAGTTCCTTTCGGTGCGCGGAACCTTCCGCCCGTCGGGCGCGCCAGCCTCCTCGCCGGGAGTCGTGGGGATCTTGCGGAGTGCGGACAGCGGCGCAACCTGGTCGGTATTTGCCGGTATTGGTGACGATGCGGATGGCACGGACGCGGCGTGGGTGGACCTGGGCTTCCCAGTCAATTCGCCGACGGATCCGGGTCTCGCATTCCTCGGGCGGGTGCGCGGCGGCACGGCGAGGACGACGAATGACCAAGGGGTTTGGTGGAGGAACGGAGCGGGCGGAGTGAAACTGCTCGCGCAAGAGGGCAAGCAGGCGGTCGGGTGCGCGGCGGGAGTCAATTTCCGCGTGTTCCGGTCGCTCGCCTATCCGACCGCCGAGGGCCCGATCTTCGTGGCGACGGTCGCCGGTCCCGGCGTGAACGCGAGCAATGATGTGGGCGTGTGGGTCGTGGATGCTTCCGGTTCGCTGCGCCTGCTGTTCCGTGAGGGGCAGAAGATTGGGACACGGACGATTGTGAACTTCGCATTCCTCGGAGCGGTGGTCGGGAGTCCGGGTGTCACGCGAGGGTTTAACACGGTTGGTGAAGTTGCCTGGCGGGCGCTGTTCAATGACCGCGCGTTGGGGATCGTCGTCAGCCAGATTCGCTGAGCGGGAAAATGGTTGGCGCGCCGATCGATGCGCGCGTGTTTGCGTTCCGTTGGGAAGCATATGCGCCGCGAGGGGATCGAGGGCCTTGCCGTGCTTCAAGCCGCGGAGCTGTCCTCCCGGCGATGAATCTCTCGCGGAAGACGCGGGGTCCTTCGGTCGCTTGGCGCTCCCTACTAAAGAACCTCAAGCTCGTTGGCGGTTTTTAAAGAGACTTCCCGGCGACAAATTTTCCGCGGGTGGCTCGGGGTCCTTCTCCTCGTTACACTCGGTCAGGATGACTCGCTTTTCGTCCGCGCGATTGCACGCGCTCAATCCTATGCGGTTCTTGTTCAACAATGAATCGCCGGCACGGCTTTACGGGTTCTCAGGATGACCGGCTTGTCCTGCGGGTGTTTACGGGCGCTCTTCGTTTCTGTCGACCGGTGCGACGGCGTGGCTGCTCAGCGTGTTCCTCGAGCGGGCGGCGCGTAAAATTGGAGATGGGAATGTGAGGTGAATCACGACGGCCGCCCGCGGCATCTGCGTCGTGCAAAATGCTCCGAAGGGCGGAATTTCGGCGGGTGATGCGAGCGCTCGGAATACGCCGAAAGGCGCATGCCTAAACGGGGTTTTGTGCTGGTCACTCGTTGAGCTTTCCTGACTAGCTGCGCACCGCAATCCGCGCTGCATGACGCAAGCGCATTGCCAAACGATACAGTTCGAAAAACACATGCAACTTCCCACATTTCGCCCGTTGTCGTCGTGTATCAGCGCCGCCGCCGGGTTAGTGCTCGCCATCGGTTCTGCTCAATCCGCAAAGGCGGAGAATTATTACGGCGCCTGGCTGCAAGAGTTCAATCCCGGCAACACCGAAGCGCAGTTCGCAAAGTCCATCGCGATGGATCGGCGCGGCAACGTGATCGTCACCGGTCGAGCGCTGGTGAGCGGCCAGGATCGGATGTACACGGCCAAATACGACGCGCTCGATGGACACCTGGTTTGGTTCAAGTACGAAGGAGCGGGCGCATTCGGCTGCGTCGGACTTTCCGTGGCGGCTGACAGTGAGGGCAACGCGGTCGTGACGGGAACTCGGTACAATGGAAGCAACAACGATTATTTTACCCTGAAGTACGACGGAGTGAGCGGAGCTCCGCTTTGGGCGGCACCGAAGATTTACGATGGCACGGCGGGTGGCGGGGATACTCCCGTCAAAGTCGTCGTGGATGGCAATGACGACGTGATCGTCACGGGACGGTCTGCCGGCAACAACGGCAACCCGACTTTCGATGACATCGTGACGATCAAGTACGCGAAGCTCACCGGTGCCCAGATCGGTTCCGTGGATCGTTACACGACGGCTGGCAGCCGGGACGATTATCCCGGTTCGCTGGCGATCGACAGCAACAACAACATCGTCATCGCGGGAACTGCGGCGACTGGCAGCGGTGAGAAACGATTCTACGTGCGCAAGCTGACTTCGGCGATGGCGTTCTCATGGCAGATCGCTCCGATCGATACGGGTGATGCCGATGGCGCGAAAGGTGTCGCAATCGACTCGAACGACAACGTCATCGCGACCGGTCCGTTTTTCGATGCGGGTAATCATCGCGGACTTTTTACCATCAAGCTCGACGGATCGGACGGCACGCCAATCTGGCAGACCCAGAATCCGCCAGTCGGCGCCGACACCTTTGGCACGGGCGGTGCCACGAGCGTGGCGGTAGGGCCCGACAATAATCCGGTCGTGACCGGCTGGGTAACGCAGGCCGACGGCACGGACGTGATCCGCACCATTAAATACACCTCGGGCGGTTTCTTCGGCGGCGCGACGACGCTTTGGGATACTACGGACTCCGGTTTGGCTTTGGGCGATTCCACGGCGCGCCAGGTGGTCACCGACGGATCGAGCAATGCGTATATCGTCGGCGAGACGAATAACGGATCGAACGGCGCGGATCTCTACTTCGCGAAATACGACGGCCTCACTGGCGAACGTGTGTATGCGGCAAACTATGATGGCACGCAGCACACCACCGATGATGGGATCGGCGTGGCGGTGGATTCGCTTTCAAACTTCGCGGTGCTCGGCTGTCCGTTCCGCCGTGAGAACGGCATCGGTTTGAAGACCTTTGCCACGATCAAGCTCAACCGCTTCATCGCGCTGACGGGAGATGCGCTGCCGGATAACATCGACGGCGTCGAGGAAGACGCGACCTACAGCGCTGGAGGCACGCCGGCGGTTTCCAGCGGCGGGAACGTTGTCGCTGCGGTTTCGTTCAAGAACGGTCGCAAAACGACGAAGGCCATCCTGCATGAGGGCGGCGCGTCATTGCTGCCGGCGGTGCAGGGAGAAGCTGCGCCGATCAAGCCGGGCCAGGAACCAGGGGACTGGGTTTCGTTCTCGGATCCGGTGATTGCGCCCGATGGCGACTATGCATTCGCGGCGAAAGTCACGGGGAAACAATCGACGGGCGTATGGTCCAATATCACGGGCACTCTGCTTCCCGCGCTTCGCAAGGGTGACGCGATTCCCGGGCTGGATCCGGCGGGCACGATCTCATCGATCATTAGCTATTCGATCGAGAGCAATTCCCTGATCGCGCTGGTCAAGGTGACGGGCTTGGGATCGATGAATAATGTGCTGGTTCGGGTCGACACCGCAGGGACGGTGACACCGATCCTGCGAACGGGCAAAAATGGCGTGGATATTGGCGGCACCGACTTCACTGTCTCCAAGTTCTCTGTCCTCACTCCGACGAAGCTTTCGGCGACGGACGGCCGGTGGGAAACCTCGAGCGCCGTCGTCGTTCGCGCCAGCGTGTTTGACGCCAATAACAAGAAGGACAAGCGCGAGGTGATTCTCCGCGTGTCGAATGGCGGGACGAAGACGGTGATCACGTCGAGCGGCGCGCTCGCTGCCGGAGTCGAGCCGATGGCGACTTACAAGTCGTTTGGCCTTCCTTCGATCGGGGTGGGTGGCGTGCAATTTGCCTACCTGGCCAATCTGAACAAACTCACGGGGACCGTGAGCGGCTCGAATGACACCGCGCTTGTCTATACGGGCACGGGCTCGACCTTCACCGCCTTTGCCCGCGAGGGAGCAGAGACCGATGTCAGCGGGATCGAATCAACTGCGGTCTACAGTGGTTTCAGCGAGCCGATCATCAACAGCGTCGGGAACGTGGCGTTCATCGGAAACCTCAAGGGGCCGGATGTTGGCATCAAGAAATCGGCGGTGATCTTTGGGAACCCGAACGCGACTCTGCAAAAGATTGCGCGCCTTGGTGAGACGGCACCGGCAAAGGCGCCCGTGCTCGGCGTGGAGCCGGAAGGTGAAACCTTCTATGCAGGCTTCACCGGCTTCGGGTTGGCCAACGGAACAAGTGGCCGCCCGGTGTTCATCGCGAAGCTCAAGGGAGCCGCATCCGGCAAAGACAATGTCGCGCTATTCGGCATGGATACCGCAGGCAACGTCCGACGCCTCCTTCGGACCGGTGACATCCTCGGCGTCAATGACGACGGCGAACTCCGGGTGGTGAAGAGCATGACGATCATGAAGTCGACGGCGAACGTGGTCGCGGCAAACCGTGCTCTGAGTGCGGGTGGAGTCGTGGTGCTTTCGGTCGCGTTCACCGATCGCACGACCGCGTTGCTCGCGGTGCAGCGGAGAAATTCAAACGCCGCCGCGGAGCAATTCGCGGCGGCGATTTTGCTTATTCGAACAACGTCGCCGTTTGCGTCGCGGCGATCTCCTTCCGACCTTTGTCGTTTACGGACTGCACTTCGACTTTGACTGAATGTCTCAGTGTCGATCGGGGGTGGCGAAGTTTTGCGACCGACTGACCTTGATTCGTGAGCGACTGCACATGATTTCGTGACCGACTGACAGAAATAATGACGGCAGTGTAATGGCGCCATAAATCGCGAACGGCGATGTTGTTGAGCGCGCCGCGTTGTCCGGTCGTGTGTCGAAGCTCTGGGTTTCGGCGTCAACGGTGTTGCGGCAGGCGAATTGGTCGGGGCAGTTGCGGGAGGCCGCGGAGGATGCCGCAATCACGCATTGAGCGGCGTCGGGCAAAGTGCATGATCGGCACAATCCCAAAATGAAACCCACGAACAAACCTGTCCCCGGTTCGCCAATCACGCGGCGGACTTTCCTCAAATCCGGCGCGGTGCTCGCCACCGGGATCGCCACGCTCTCGCCGGCCGCGCGAGCGCAGACTAACAAGAACGGCAAGGTTCAGATCTACCATGTCGGCGTCGGCGGGAGCATCGCCCCGCAGGATCACAAGGTCCTCAAATCGCACCCCAATGTGGCTTTTACCGGGCTTTGCGATGTCGATTCGAAAGCGCTCGAGAAAGTGTCTGCGGAGCATCCGGATGCGTTCACGTGCCGCGATTTCCGCGAAGGCTTCGAGAAGCACGCGGACAAGTTTGACGCGGTGCTCGTGTGCACGCCGGATCACAACCACGCGCTGGTGGACATGACGGCGCTGAAGGCGGGGAAGCACGTTTACGGACAAAAGCCGCTCGTGCAGCAGCTCGCGGAAGTGGCGGCGATCGAGAACGCGATCGCGAAGAGCCCAAACCTCATCACCCAGGTCGGGAACCAACGGATGGGCGGCGTCGGGCGCCAAACTGCGCTGGAGGTGCTGCGCAAAGGCGTGCTCGGCAAAGCGATCGAGGCGCATATCTGGATCGGTGGACCGCCGGAAGGCACGCAGGGCTATTTCTGGTATGGCGGCCTGAAGGATCCCACGCCGCCGCCGCCAAACATTGACTGGACCCTGTGGCTCGGCGCCGCTGTCGATGCGCCACATCGGCCGGGACTCGTCGGGCTCCAGTGGCGCTCTTCATGGGATTACGGCACCGGACAGCTCGGCGACTGGTGCAATCACCTGCTCGACATCATCTACTTCGCCTACGATCTGCCGTCGCCAATCGCCGTGCAGACCGACACGCATGCCGCGACCGACTTTTACCACGCCCGCTTCGTGAAGGCGACGCTCACCTACGAAGTGTCCGGTCCGAAGTTCGCGAAGGACCGTTTCGTTTTGCACTACGCGGATCAATCGCAAGCGCCGTCGCGCGCTTCGCTCGGGCTGCCTGCGGGCAAGTGGCCCGGCGCGGGCACGCTGGTCGTGTGCGAAGGCGGAGTGATGTTCGTGGAGCCTTCCGGATTCCCGCAGATTTGGGTGGAAGGAAAGCCGGTCGATTACAAAACGCTCCAAGGGCTTGGAGAGATCACCGAGCGCAATCACTGGCATGCGTGGGTGGAGAAGATCCGCGGTGTGCCCGATGTGGTCGTGCAGACGCCGTTCTCCTATGGGGCGCGCATCGCGGAAGCCGGGCTGCTCTGCTCGAAAGCCGCGCGCTTCCCCGGCCAGGAACTGCGCTGGGACAAGAAGACGCTCACGTTCACGAACCACGAGGAAGCCACGAAGACGATCGTCCGCCGCGCCGAGTATCGAAAAGGCTTCGAGCTGCCGACGTTTGGCTGAGAGGCGCGCCTCTCTTCCAGTGCGTAGCGTCCATTATTCCTGCATTCTGCGCGTTTTCGCGTGGTTGCTGTGGCTCGCGACCGCTCTGCCCGCCTTTGCGGCGCAGCGCTACCTGACGCGTTCCTGGCAATCCGAGGATGGCCTGCCCAGCAACGTTGCGCGTGTGCTGGCGCAGGCGGCGGATGGTTATCTCTGGATCGGCACGCCCGAAGGAGTGGTGCGCTTCGACGGGCAGCGTTTCACGGGATTTCCGAGTGACACGGCGCTGGCGCGCCGGTCGATCCGCTCGCTCTTCGCCTTGGCCAATGGCGAAGTGTGGGTTACGACGCCGAGCGGGCAACTCATGCGGGGAAAGGGCGCGCATTTGCACGATGTCGCGCTGCCGCCGAGCAGCGAGGACCCGCCAGTGATCGCGATCAGCCAGGTGTTCCTAGGCGATCATGGCGATGTTATTGCAGTTCGTGGGACCGAGATTTGGAAAGTCTCCGGTCGCGCCCCGGAGATTGTCGCGCAGCCGGACGCCGCGCTGAAGGAACTCCTGCAAAAGAATGCCGCCGCCGAGGCGGAGAGTGGCCGGCCAATTCCTGGCGAACGAGGCGCGCGGCTGCGTGGACGGGGCGGGGAGTTGTGGTCTTACAGCTCCGGCAAAGGCCTCACGATCACGGATGCCGCGGGCATCGAACAGCGCGTGGCGCTTCCGCTGGAGCTCTCCGCGATTGTGCAGGGCATGTTGGAGGATCGCGAAGGAAACATCTGGCTCGCGACGCGCGCGCAAGGCCTGTGGCGTCTGCGTCCCTCCCGGGTGGATGTTTTGACGATCGAGGACGGCTTGAGCGACCGAACTACGCAATTGGTCTGCGAAGATCGCGCGGGCGGGCTGTGGGTGGCGCCGCTGCCGGGCGGTCTGGATCGACTGGCCACTGACTCGGTGAAGCGCTTCGACGTGACGCCGCCACCGTTGCGGCGGACAATTTCCGCGATGCTGGAAACGCGCGCGGGAGTTTTCTGGGCAGCGACCAGCGAGGCGCAGGTTTACAACTTGAACAACGACGCATTCGGCCTGGCGTTTCCGCGTGAGCGCGGTCCCGGAAAGGTTATGGCAATGGCGGAGGACGACCAGGGGCGCATCTGGTTCGGCGGTCGCTACGGACTTTCCTATTGGGACGGCGGCGAAACGCGCCCGATCATCAATCTCGGAGGAGCGGAAGTGGTCACATCACTCGTGAGCGTTGGCCGCGCGATTCTAGCGGGAACGGAGAGCGGCCGTGTGTTTCGCGGCACGGGTGAGCGGTTCGAGGCGATTGCCAGCGAAGACGCGTTCTGGCGCCAGCCAGTCTCCAGCCTGTTGCCGGAAACGGATGGTTGCCTGTGGATCGGCACGATGGGCGGCGGGCTATTTTATTACGATGGCGCTCGAGTGACCCCTTGCGCGCAACGGATGCGCGAAGCGGATCCGCGCATTACGTGCGTGCTCGCGGATAGCGACGGATTTCTTTGGTTGGGCACGCTGAGCGGCATCTGCCGCGTGGAGAAAAGGAAGCTGCTCAATCCGTCCGCGGTGGGCGCGTCGTCCACGCTGATTCTCGATCGCAGTGACGGCCTGCTCACCCGAGAATGCACCCGAGGAGGCCAGCCCGCCGGATGGCGCGGCAATGATGGAACGCTCTATTTCGCCACGGGAAACGGGATCGCCCGAGTGCGGCCGGAGAAGCTCGCGCTGAACGCAGTGGCGCCGCCCGTGGTGATCGAAGAGGCGAGTGAAGGCGGACGATCGCTCGCGCCGGTCACGCATCGTTTACAGGCGGGACCCGGCCGGAGCCGCCTGGAGTTTCGCTACACTGCGCTGACATTTACCGCGCCGGAAAAGGTTCACTTTCGCACTCGCCTGGAGGGCCTCGATGAAACGTGGCGCGACGCGGGCAATCAGCGTTCCGCCGCTTACGAGGCGGTGCCGCCGGGACGGTATCGATTCCAGGTGATCGCCGAGAATGGCGACGGCGTGTGGAACGAGGTGGGTGCCGCGCTCGCCGTCGAGGTGCTCCCCCATTTCTGGGAGACACGCGGGTTCCAAGTCGGGCTCGCCGTGCTCGCGGCAGCGCTCGCGGTGGCGGGCGGAGCGCTGGTAATGCGGGCGCGGTTGCGGGGGCGTCTCCTGCGACTGGAAGCGCAGACTTCGCGCGAGAAAGAACGCGCGCGCATTGCGCAGGATCTTCACGATGACCTTGGCGCAAGTCTCACGGAGATTTCGCTCCTCGCGAATCTCGCCGCGGAAGATCGCGGGCCCGCGAAAAGCGGTGATGAGACGCTGCCCGAGGTCGCCGCGAAGGCGCAGGCGCTCGTCGGAGCGTTGGACGAAATCGTCTGGGCGGTGAACCCGCGCCACGACACGCTTCGCTCACTGGCGGAATATCTCGCTGCATTCGGGGAAAAGTTCCTCCGCAGCGCCGGCATCAAGCTGCGGCGGGACGTGCCTCGAGATTTGCCGGACGCGAATCTCGACGCCGAACGGAGACATAACGTTTTTCTCGCCACGCGCGAAGCGCTCAACAACGTGGTGAAACATTCCGGCGCGAGCGAAGTGTGGCTGCGAATACGGTTGGAAGGCCGTGAATTGATCCTGTCGATCGAAGACAACGGTCGCGGTTTTTCCACGGAAGCGGATGAATTGAGCGAAGGCTTGCGAGGCATGCGGAATCGAATGTCGCGGATCGGCGGCGAGTGCCGGGTGGAGAGCGATTCGAGCGGCGCGCGCGTGCGCCTGTCATTGCCGTTCAGCGTGGAGAAGCGGAACGGAACTTCGCGCTAAAGTGGGTTGGACGGCCTCCGGTCCGCACCGAATTGGCCCAGCAAACTATGGCGCTCAAGTTATCCCCCCGATTGAGGGGATAGGCAGGGGACGGTTGTCACTGGATCGTCCGACCTACCAGTCCCATGGTCCTCTCTCCGTCCCGTCGTCAGATTGCTCGCTTCGAATATCCATGGAGTCACGGGACTTGGGTGACGCGCATCCTTCCCGGCGGGCCGTTGATTGCGGACCTCCGGTCTTCGTGGCGCCGCGCGTTGCCAACCCGCTTCTTATGAAAATGCGGGTCTTCGCCTCGCGGGCGTGGCTCGCCGCGGCCATTCTTGTTCTCGCAGGGCTGCCTGCCATCTCGATGGCGGCAGGAGCAGTGGTGAATGCGACGAGCGCAGGCGTGGTGGGTGACGGAGTGACGCTTAATACGGCCAGGATTCAGAAGTTGATCGACGAGTGTTCGGCCGCCGGCGGGGGGACGGTTTCGTTTCCGGCCGGCAGGTATTTGACCGGGACCATCCAGATCAAAGACGGAGTGACGCTCCGGGTGGAGGAGGGTGCGACGATTCTCGGCAGCCCGAGCGTGGTGGATTATCGCAATCTCGATCCGTTCATCGATGGAAGCGGAAATCCCATGGGGCACGCGCTCATCGTTGCGGTCGATGCGTCGAACGTCGGCATCGAGGGAAATGGCACAGTCGATGGACAAAGCCCGAAGCTAAAAGCCCGGCAAACTCGGTACACGATGCGGCCATTTCTGCTGCGCTGGGTTCGGTGTAAAAATGTCACCGTTCGAGACGTGCGTCTCACGAATCCGGGCGCGTGGACGCTCAATTTCTATCACACCGAGGACGCGCTCGTGGAAGGAGTGAACATCCGCTCACGAGGGCTGAAGATGCACAACAACGACGGCATTAACATCGACTCGAGTGAGGGGGTGCGCGTTCGAAATTGTGACGTCGACAGCGGAGACGATGCGCTGGTCATCAAAGCCACGAGCGCTGCGAATCCGAGTCGGGACATCGAGGTCGCAAACTGCAAACTCTCCACGCGGACCAACGCGATCAAATTAGGAACGGAATCCATCGGCGGCTTTTCCGATATCCGCATTTCCAACTGTGAAGTTAACAACACGCGAATGGCGGGTATCGCGCTCTACGCAGTGGATGGTGGTGACCTGCGCAACGTAACCATCAGCGATGTTTCAATGGATGGAGTAGCAGTGCCGGTCAGCATCCGGCTAGGCGCGCGACTTAAGACGTTCCGCGAGGGAGAAAAGGCGAAATCGATGCCGGGAAAGCTTCGCGACGTGACGATTCGGAACATGAGCGCAAAGAACATTGAGATGATCGGCATGCTGATCAACGGCGTGCCGGATCATCCCGTGGAGGCGCTGACGCTGGAGAATATTTCGTTCGAACTACCTGGGGGAGGCAGTGCGGAAGCGGCGCAGATTCAGCTTCCGGAGAAAGAAGCGGCGTATCCAGAGCACAATTTGTTCGGCGATGTCCTGCCTGCGTCGGGCGTCTATATCCGCCACGCGCGTGGCATTAAGATTGAAAATATGCGGGCGAAACTCCTGAAAGCCGATGCGCGTCCATTGACTGTTTTGATCGACGCTACGGAGATTGCGCCGGCTGGATTTGACGCGGCGGCGGCGGATGCAAACTAGCGCGGCAGCATTATGCCGAGAGGCGTGTCTCGCGTTGCAGGACGTCGTCCAAATAGCCTTAATCGCGGGCGGACGCTCCCACAGTTCATGACCACGATCGCCATCGTTGAAGACAATGCCGGCCTGGGAGCCAGCTTGCGCCGGATCGTGGAGCGCACGCCGGATTGTCAGTGCGTGGGCGTTTGGCAGAGTGGTGAGGAAGCTTTGGCGAAGGTTCCCGCGTTCAAGCCGGACGTGGTCTTAATGGACATCCACATGCCCGGGATTTCGGGCATCGAGGCGACCGCGAAGCTGAAGGAAGGCGACG
>CBHXZU010000006.1:0-33216 GCA_966125105.1 uncultured Prosthecobacter sp. | reverse complement strand
ATCGTCCTTGGGAGTGGCCTGATCTTCCTGGAACCACGCCAAATCTTTCCGGAACCACCCCTGATCGATTTGGACCAGCGCCTGACCGATTTGGAACGTCGCCTGATCCATTTGGAACCATCCCTGCTCGGATCGGCGCCACCGTTTTTTGATTTAAAACATCGCCTGATCTTTCCGGAACAACGCCTGATCTAAAAGAAACATCGCCTGATCTTTGCGAAACAGCGCCTGATCTCCTGGAAACATCGCCTGATTCATTCGAAACATCGCTTGATCGCAAAAAAACACGGACTTTTCCGGCTGAAATCAAGCGGGTTAACCACGGCGGGCACGCTAAGGAACGGCGGCGCGGCCAAATCAAACCAGCGCTTTGATGATCACGACGATCGCGGCGATCGCCAGCGCGCCGAGGATCCCGGCGGGCCAGATCGCCTGCGCTTTGTTTGGCGCTTTCAAAAACGCGGGCACAAACTTTCCGGCAATTCCGAGGGAGCCCACCAATGCCAGCATGGCTCCGAGCGTTCCTCCAATTTGCGAGCCTGCCAGGACGAGCGCGCCAAGGATTCCTGCCGCGATCAGCGATGCCTTGCTGCCCTTCAGGAAACCCTGAATACCCGCCGCGATAATGATGATGCCGAAGACGAAGAGGTAATTGAAGTGCACTCCCGCCCTACTAACCGGCGCGTCCGGCGAGCACAATCCAATCGCTGCGTTAGAGTTCGTGAGGAGCAGGAAACGGCTGCCCTTGCTTGGGGTTCGACGATATACCCGCGAGTTTTCAAGAACTGCACCATCATCGAAAGCCATGCTCCGATTTTCTCTCGCAATGCTGCTCCTTATCAGCTGCGGCCTCCTGCATGCCGACCTCATCGTCGAGCAGAAGATCGAGGGACCGGCCGGCGCGAGCACAAGCACGATGAAGATCAAAGGCGATCACGCGCGCATGGATACCGATGGGCCGACGGGGAAAATCACGACGCTGATCGACAAGTCAGGCAAGATGGTTAGCTACGTGCAGCAGTCAAAACTTGCGCTGGTCACCTCGATGACGGAAAGCCAAAAGGCAGCCAGGGAGTTGCTCAAGAAAGCCGGAGCCGAAGCCTCGAAGCCCGATCCTTTCACGAACACGGGGCAAACCGAGAGAGTCGGCAATTGGAATTGCGCGATCTGGATCCGCCACACTCCCTCGGTCACGTTCAAAGAGTGGCGAGCGAAGGACGTCGCTAATCTTAAACGGATCCAGGCGCAAATGGCGGTGCTCGAGTCAGCTCCCAATACTGATCTCGGGCGCGAGCTGCAATCCGACACCTATACGGTCAGGACGGAACGTAACGACGCGAAAGGCACGACCACGATGAATGTCACCCGCATTTCGGAAGAAGTGGTTTCCGAAAGTGAGTTCACGCCTCCGGAAGGCTATCGCGAAATGAAGGTGCCAGCGCAGTAGGGAACTTCGAGGTGTCCGCTCGACGCATCGGAACGCCTTGGCCTTCAGAGAGCCTCGCTCTCGCGACGCAATCCGTTCTATTGCCCCGAAACCGGAGCGTCGCTGCTCAACTCCTCCACCTTCACGGAGTCAAACGCCGCATCCGCCTCAGCCGACGCGCTGTGGCCGGATAAGCAGAGACCGGGCAGCACCGGCCCTTCGAAAGGAATGTCGCCGTGTCCAACTTCGGTCCACCGCTTCGCATCGGGGCTAACGAGGGCTGCAACTTTGCCGTCCCTCCAGCGGAGCCGCAGCCAGTAGGGCGCGGTCACTGCCGGCCCGGACACATGGATGGATCCACTCGACGGATGCTCGCGTCGCTGAAATGCGCTGCCCTGTCCCGGTGTCACCACCATCATGGCATGCCGCGATTCCGGGTCCGCACTTTCGCGGATCATTACGCCGGCCTTCGTCCATGCGTTCGTCGGAGTGAGGCTGACGACCCGGGCGGTGATTTGCCCGGCGGTCATTGGATCCCGGTGCGCGAAAGCAAGTTCGTCTGCATCGCCCCAGATGTCGTTGCATGAGGCGCTCAAGTAAAAGTTCCCGCGCCGCCACGTCGTCTGCGGCATGCGCGGATGCAATCCAATCATGTCGGTCCTCCACTCGGAAGGCGGCGGACCGTCCTCTTCCACATCCATGCTCGCGATCCACTCGGCCAGCAAGCCGATGCCCGACTTATCTGCGCGCTGCGTGGCTAGCGGCGGCATGGAGTGCGGCTGTCCTGCAACGCTGATGCGCTGAAACAAAATCGAACGCGTCCAGTCGCGCGGCACCACGACACGCGCGTCCCCGCGGCCAAGGTTGTTGTTCACGATCCCATTGATGATTCCAGCTTCATCGAGTGGCGTGGAAGCCCTCGCGTCCCAGAACGCGTGCACACCGTTCGGCTGGTGGCAGTGGGAGCAATTCGCGTCGAGGTAACTGCGAGCGCGGTCCTCGATGGATTCGTTCAAGTCATCCGGACGCGCTAACTGCGCGAGCGCTCCGACGTTTTTCGGCGCTCGATCAAAAAGGCCCAATGCGGCGAGACCCTGCAGCTGGTTTTGCGTCGCGCCAGTCTCCGCGTTCCGGATCACTCGATTCAACTGCCGCGTGTTTACGCCAAGCACGGCGCCGGCGAATCGCGTGTGACACGTGAGGCAGTCCTGCCGACCGGGATAGTACCAGTTCTGCGTCACATCGGGTTTCCCTTTGACGCCACTTCGCACGACGACCGGCGCATTCTGTCCTACTTCGACCAGGTCCGCGTCTGAATTGTCGCGCCGCCAGCGATAGCTCGCCCCATACACGTAACCGGTATTGTCTCGCACGAGCACGCGTGTCTCCAGGCGAGTGCTTGCGGCCTGCTTCCCATCAGGCCCGGTGATCGGCATTTCAAAGTGCTTCACAAAAACACTGCCTTCCGGGAACGACCATCCGGCTGCCGGTTGGAATCCGATGCGTTTGCCGGCGGGGATTCCCAGCCAGCGCGTCTTTGAAGCGCCGTCGGACCACAGCGGGCTGTTTACTTCGTATGGAAGCAGCGCGGGGTTTGGCGTCAGTTTTGCCGTGTTTGCGAACAGCTTTGTCTCCGAGAGTTTTTTCGGAAGCGCAACCCGCTGCGGGCCTTCGCGAGAGAGTTTGAAAACGCGCCCCTCAGTGCTGGACATGCGGCATAGGTACAATTCGCCCCGGGCATCCAGGCCGAACGACGAAAGGCCGCAATAGTTCGCGCCTGCATTTGGACCCGGCCCGTCCGGCACCGTGCAGAGCAAGTGCTTGCTCGGCGGGTTCGTCGTTTCATCGAGATACCAAACAGATCCGGTCACGTTGTCCCCGAAAATAAACTTGCCACCAAGGTCCCTCGCGAACGCCTGACCGCGATAGACTTGCCCCGCGATGATCGCGCGACCTTCGAGGTGCCGGTAAACCAGGAGCGGATTCTTGCTCGCGCCAATCGCGATCTTGGGTGGTTTGTCGGGCTGACCTTCCGCGAGATTCCATTGAAAATTGAGCCCTTTTGGATCTGCGGGCTCGATGACATCCAACTCCTCCTGCGAACCCTCGCCCACGTCGCCGATGAAAATCCGCCCTGTCACGGGATCGGCCGTCATGCGGTGCGGATTGCGAAGTCCGAGAGCGAAGAACTCTTCGAGGCAATCGGCGCGGCCGACAAACGGGTTGTCGTTGGGAATAAAGTAGTGAGCCGCCACACTGCCTTCCGGAAGTGGTCGACGCTTGGGCGGATGGCTGATCGCGCCGCCGCGCTCGTCGACATCGATCCGCAGCACCCCCGCAAAAAACCCGCCATCGATACGCTGGTTATTCTTCGAGCGCGCATCATCGCCCAACGAGAGATAAAGAAATCCGTCCTTCGGTCCGAAGAATAATCCCCCGCCTTCGTGCCACACGGATTCCGCAATTTGATCGATCAGGACCGTTTCGCTCGAGCGATCCGCGATGCCATCGGGCCCGCACGTGTAACGAGCGAGTCGATTGCGGTTCGGAAGATCCGTCGGAGGCTGGTGCTCGGCATCGCCCTTTACTGCGCCCTCGGGAACGAACGTGTAGTAGACAAAGAGCTGTCGATTTTCTGCAAACCGCGGATGAGGCGCCACGTTGAGCAACCCGCAATCGTGCCATCCCTGGCAGTTCGCCGAGACATCCAGCACGAGCATTTTCTCCGACGTGTCCGGATGATTGCGGAACCGCCACACGCGCCCCTCGCGTTCCCAGACCAGCAGTTCATCCGTGTCGGGAACCGCGCAAAGTCCCAGCGGATTTTGAAAAGTAAGCTTTGGGAAAGCTGCCTGCGCCGACCAGTCTCCCGCCAAAACCGGCGCAGCTTTCGGCAGCGCGCCTTCACTGAAAGCGGCAAAAGGAACGCGTTTCGCAGGCACAGCGCCCATCACAGAAAGCGGGAGGATCCATGCCGCCGCCGCCATCAAAACTCCGAGCACCGGTTTCTTGCTCCAAATCATCCAACGCAGAATCGGTTCACATCGCGGAGGAACGCGAGAAAGATTCACCGTGCCATCGTATTGTGACAAAAAACTATGCAACTTCACCGCTAGTCGAGTCACAGTGAAGCGCGCCTGCGTTCAAACCCGGCCGCATACAATTTCGTTATTCGACCCAGCCGTTTGCGCACCTGGAGCCTGTGCTGACGAAGACTGATGCATTACCGCAACGTCGCCTCTGAGTCGCTGTGATTTCACAAGCGTTGCCAGCAGTGCTCGCGCTCCCGACATTCCGTGCGCGATGAAAACTTTCCAAGGTTATCAACTCATCCGGCCCGAAGATCTCGCGTGGCGTCCTTCCAACCTGATGAAGATTCCGAACGCGGATTACCTCGAACGCACCGGGAGTGAGAACCTCGGAGCCCGCCTTTGGCGCATGCCGCCGAAAAGCGCGAACACACTGCATAAGCACATCCGCGCGGAAGAGTTTTACTTCGTTCTCGAAGGCGTGGGTCGCCTGCGAGTCGGAAGCGAAACACTCACCGTGCCAAAGTACGGTGGCGTCCTCGTCGGGCCTGACCAGTTGCGCCAGGTGTTCAACGACACCGACGAAGAAGTCCTCTGGCTTATTCTCGGCGCGCCGGAAGAGCTGGAGTTTCTCCAGGGGTCCAAGTCGGCCATGGACCTGTCGCTCATCTATCCAACAGATCCGAAGAAATTGCCGAAAGAGCTCGAGGGCGTGGAGTGGCCGCCGAAGGACTAAAGTCCCGCAGCGAAGTGCCGCGGCTAGCCTTCGTCAGGGATTTCTGCCCCCACTAATTTGCCGAGCAGGATCAGCGACTCCTGCCAGCCCATGTAGCATGCTTCCGCGGGGATAACGGCGGGGATGCCTTCCTGCGTTACGTTCATTTCCGTCCCGCAGAAAACTTCCTTTAACTCCACAGTGACCAGAAGTTCACCCGGAAGATTCGGATCATCGAACTTCTCAGTGTAGCGAATGCGCGTGTGCGGCGTGAGTTCCACGTAGTTGCCGCCGAACGAGTGGCTTTTGCCCGTGGAGAAGTTCGTGAAGGACATCTTGAAAGAGCCGCCCACCTTCGGGTCGATGTTGTGCATCTTCGCCGTGAATCCATTGGGCGGAAGCCACTTTACCAACGCATCGGCATCGAGAAATGCACGGTAAATGCGTTCCGGCTTTGCGCGCAGGACTCGGTGAAGGCGGACGGTGTGCGTATTGGGAGTAGTCATGGGATGCTATGGATCGTGTTCATCCTATTGACGAACGAACTGCCCGCGGGAGGACAATCTTGTGAAGTTTTTCCCGACGCACTGCTCCCCTCCGGTGAAGTGTCTCGATTTCAGATTTAACACTCGATTTCTTGCGATTCCGACATACCCGTCTGGCAGCTAGCCAGCGCTCACTCGCCCTTCTAGCATCTCGAGGATGACAAAACCCCTCCCTGCGCTCGTGATCGCAGCTTGCTGCGCATTCTTGCCGTGGAAATCGCATGCGGTTGGGCCGTCAGACGACGATCTCTTCACTGGAACGGCAGAAACGAAAAATGCAAAACCGGAGGGAAAACCGCGGCCTGCCACCGAGTGGGACGCGCTGCTCGCCACTGCTGACGTCGTGCCCTTCGAGATTCCGAAATCCAGCAAGAGCTTCGCCCAAACAAACGCAGAGTACAACGCATGGATCCGACGCAAGATCGTCGAGCCAACTCGCGCGATGGTAAAAGGCACGCCAGACGAGAAGCGCATCAATCGGCTGCTCGATCAATTCGGCTCATGGTATTTCGATGGCCGTCCCATTCCCACTCACACCCAGGCGCTGAACGCCGCGCGCTCGGTTGCTAATGATCCGAAACTCTACCCAGGCCTCGATTACATTGTCGGTTACTGGCTCCTGCGCGATGACCGGAAAAGCGCCGCCCTGAAGTGCTACAAGAAACTGGCGGAAGCTCCCGCGGACGCGCCGGTGCCCACCGCGTTTCGCCTGGTTGCGCAGGGCTACTTGTTCAAGAACGCGGACAACTACGACAAGAAAAACGCGCCCGCCGCGGAGAAGCGCTTCTTCGAGATTCTAGACAAGCTGGCCGCTGAGGAAATTACGGACGAAGATGACGCGCGCTTTATCCTGCGCATGCACCTTTTCGATCCAATTGAGACGATGCGGGCGAACCGGGAGCCCCGGTTTATGAAACTGTACCAATCCGCAAAATGGCCCGATTGGATGCGGCTCACGCTTGGAGGAACGTCCGAACTGGCGATCGGTTGGCGCGAGATAGGCCGCGATAAGGTTCCGGTCGGACAAAAAGCCGCGGAAAGCGCGAAGAAGCACTACCTGCGAGCGCGCGAACTTCTGACCGAAGCATGGAAGCTGAAGCCATCCGAACCCGCCGCGGCCCAGCGCATTCTCTACATCATTCGCCAGGGATTCGGCGAGGAAGACGACACGCTGCGGCAGTGGTATGAGCGCGTGATCGCCGCGGAGATCGACGATCCTTTCGCGGCAAATGCGATGCTTTTTGCCAGCCGCATCCGGCACGGCGGTTCACCTTCCGAATTGCTCGGTCTGGCGCGCGCCTTTCGGGAGACGGAGCGCTACGACACGGACTTCCCTACTTTCTTCAACAAAGCCGTCTCCTACCTCGCGATGGACACGCCGGATTGGCGACCTATTTACCGCGATAGCAATCTCGGCCGAAAAATCCTCGAGACCCGCGAAAAGCGAATCGCCTCGCTCGACGCCAAGGACGCGCGCGGCAATATGAATCACAATTCGATGCTCCTCGCCGAGGCCTGGGCAGTTGGCGATCTCGCGAAAGCCGCCTCCGCGCGCGAGGCGCTTCGAAACTCGAAGGGCGCCGTGCTCGTGTCCAAGGAAGCAGCGGACTTCTGCTACAACATCGATGTTGATGAAGAGATCGCCTACGCCGAAGCGGCAGTCTTCGGGAGTCCGGCCAGGGACGCGTGGGAGAAAGGCCGGGCCGCATACGGCGCGGCGAAGTTCGAGGAAGCGCGCGCGCATTTCCAGGCCGGCTTCGCGCTGGTGAAGATTCCGGAACCTGCGCAGCCCGCCGTTGAAAATCCTGGCCGCGAAGATGGAGATAAAGCTGAGGTGGCGGAAAACGACGCAGAAGAAAAGGACGCCAAGCGCACAGCGGAAAAGCCGCAGGGAGATGATCAGGATAAGAAAGCCGCGGATCCCACCGCCGCCAATCTCCTCGAAGCCGAAGTCGCGCTGGCAGACTTCAATCTAAAATACCCGAACGGCGATTGGACGCCTTTGCCATTGCACTTGCGTGGCGCGTGGAAAGTCGCGGACGGGAACATGGCATGGGACAAAGCGAAGGGCCGCGCGCGGTTCACCAGCACTTGGGAGTTTGGAAAATCGCTCTTCCGCGGCGCACTGGGATCGGCCTTCGAAGTGCGCGGACATTTCGTGACGAGCCGTCCGCCCGCGAACAAGTACGGCGGTTTCGGAGTATACTTCGGACATTCCGCTCCCGATACCGGACGCCTCTCGCGTTTCTGGTATTCGGCCCGTGTCGACATGCGCAGCCCAAACGATTTCGGCTATTGCGTCGTTCCGATGTATTCCACCGACCCAAAGGACAAAAAGGCAAAGTGGAATCCGGACAACACGTTCCTCTTCCGTCGCGAGGGCGAGAAGATTTCGTTTTCCGTCAACGGCAACGCGGCGTTCCAGCGCTCGGTCGATGCCGGCGCTCCTTCCGGCGAAGCTGCGTTCGGCCTGGGCATCATCGCGTTTCCGGAAAACAGCTTTGTCGACGCATGGGAACTTGAAGCTCGGAAACTACCATCGCCCTAGTTTTCCCGGCAGGCCTCGACGGTAACGGACCACGGTCAGATCGCGTATTTCTCGGCAATCGACTGTGGAATCGCCACCGCCCGCCCGGTCTGAATGCTCACCATCGTGTAGTCGAAGTAGCCGCTCGCGCACAATTTCCCCGCGGACTTCTTCAGGATCTCAAAGTGCACCTTCACTCCGTCGCGATGCAGTTCATCGATCCACGTGCGAACGATCATCACATCACCGAGATTCAGGGGGCGCTTGTATTCCACGTGCGCTGTGCGGACCACCCATCCAAAGCCAAGGCTGATGAACTCCTCCATCGGCATTCCGTAGCAGCGCGCCATCTGATCATACCTCGCCGCCAGCACGTAGTCGAAGTAGCGACTGTTGTGGACATGCTGGTTCATGTCGATGTCGTCCGGACGCACCGCGAGCTCGGATTCGAATCTGGAACGACCGAGCGGAGTTGCAGAGTGGCCTGACGTCATCCCGCCATTTTATCGGCGGCGGTGCGAACGGGAATGCTCAATTCAGCGACCCGGGAATCGCCGAGGCAGACATCCCCGGGCCGCCCCCATGAGAAGGACTCCTACTCCATTTTGCGAACTTCGCGGAACACTCCGAGTCCGTAGAGAACAGCGGCGAACATAACGAGCCAGGCGACAGTTTCGGGATTCATATGCGTATAAGTGACGCTCCGAATCTCGCTCACCGCGCAGTCACGCGCTCACCGCAGCTTGGCGACCGCCGCGCTATTATTGGCCCCACCGCAATCGGCACGGCCTTCCCCAGGAGGAACCTGCGCAACGACTTCAGCAAACCTTACTTTAACGCCGCACCGTCGACATCGCCGCGGCCGGGTAACGATCTCCTGTAATCGATTCCGGCGCGAATGCCCGGCTGAGTTCGGCAAGCTCGGCCGACGTGAGATCCACATCCATTGCGCCGGCATTCTCCATGAGGCGCTCTCGCCGTTTCGTGCCGGGAATGGGAACGATGTCGGAGCCTTGGACGAGCACCCACGCGAGCGCGAGTTGCGCAGGCGTGCAGCCCTTGGCCTCCGCAATGCGACGCACTTCCGTGACGAGTTGCAGATTACGTGCAAACGCCAGCCCTTGAAACCGCGGATTGTTGCGCCGGTAGTCGTCCGCGTTCAAATCGTCGAGTGTTTGAATCTTCCCCGTGAGCATGCCTCGCCCGAGCGGACTGTAAGCTACAAAGCCGATCCCTAGTTCGCGGCAGGTGGATAATACTCCGTCGCTCTCCACATCCCGCGTCCACAACGAATATTCTGTCTGCACCGCTGCGATCGGATGCACAGAGGCTGCGCGCCGAATGGTTTCCGGCGCAACTTCGCAAAGGCCGAGATGGCGCACTTTCCCCTCGCTGACGAGTTCTGCCATCGCACCAACTGTCTCCTCGATTGGCGTCTCGGGATCCACGCGGTGCTGGTAGTAGACATCGATCGCATCCACTCCGAGCCGCCTCAGGCTCCCCTCACACGCGGCCCTCACATACTCCCGTCGCCCCGAGAATCCCTTCTTCGCCGGTTCCTCGGGCGTGCGCAAATAACCAAACTTCGTCGCAATCGCCACTTCACTCCGGCGTTCGCGGATGACCTCGCCGATGAGCTTCTCATTCGTGTGTGGCCCGTAGGCATCCGCGGTATCGAGTAAATTGATCCCCGCATCCAGCGCCGCATGTATTGTCGCCGCAGATTCGGCATCATCACGCGTGCCATAAAACTCCGACATCCCCATGCAGCCGAGACCGATGGCAGACACTTCGAGTGAACCGAGTTTGCGTCGAGCAATCATCCTGGGTGGGATGTTGCGGACGCCGTAGCGTCACGCAATCCCCCGCACATAGCCGGGATGCACTTCTTATCCACCGAAACACACACGCTCAAAGCCACGGCCGGTTGAAAACTTGGTGCAGCGCGGCACCGCGCAGCTATGCTGAGCGGCTGTGAAGTCTTCGCGCCTGACTTTGCTGCTTTGCGTCGTCGGTCTCTGTGTCGGCGTTTTTATTTGGTGGACTGCGCGCCCCGACCCGAAGCCGATCGAAGGCAATGTGCCTTCCGAACACGGCGTCTTCGCTCAAAGCGCTGTTCCTGCAGTTGCCGACACGGTGTCGAACGTCTCCGCTCCGCCCGCCATTCTCACCGGGCGCGAAGTGCCGCGAGCAGCCGAAACTGCTGCGGTTTCGGTCCTCCGAGCGTTGGCGGAAAACAATCGCTTCGAACGCAGGCATGCCTTGGAGCGCCTTGGATATGAGGCCGGCATCCGGAGCGTCGCGAGCGCCACCGAAGTCCTGGATGGGATTACGGCACCCGCCGAGCGCGCGGCCTTTCTGCGCGGCTTGTTTTCCAAACTTGCGGAAGGATCGTCATCCGCCGCGCTCAATGCGCTGCAATCCTTCAAGAACGAATCAGATCGGGCTGCAGCCCTCGACGCGCTCGTCGCGAGTTGGGAGACGGAACCGAGCACGGACCAGCGAAAGGATCTGCTCGCATTGCAGGCTGAGCATCCAGATGTGCGTCAACTCGCGCGCCTGCTCGGCAATCCTGCACTGGCGGCAGAAGCGGCGATGACTCTCCTTTCGGGTGGCGAGCGCGCGCAACTCCTGCGAATGGCCGCGGTCGCGACGGTGGAACAGGACCCGCAGAGGGCGCTGCAATACGCGCAATTCCTCACAGGTTCCGATCAAAACGATCTCCTGGAAGCGGTCGGCCGCGCGTGGGGACGCCGGGAGGGCGAAGCCGCATTGGCCTGGGCGAACTCGCAAGCCGATCCAGCCCTTCGAGCGCAACTGCAAGCAAACGTGCTGGCCGGCTGGAGTTTCAACGAACCTGAAAAAGCTGCCGGGCGAATCGCTGAGATTCCCGATACCGAAACGCGACAGAAGGTTTTGCAGTTTATCGCATCCTCCTGGGCTTCGAGCGATACACAGGCAGCGCTCAATTGGGCCAGAGCGCAACCCGATGCCGCCACGCGCCAACACGCGCTTAGCGCTATTCAGTCCAGCGCGCCCGTGGGTATCGGAGTCAGCCTGGCCTCGAGTCCCGAGGGACTCCCAGTAATCCAAGGCTTGATCCCGAACAGTCCGGCGAGCGCAGGCGGCGTGCTGCAACCTGGCTATCAGATTGCCTCCGTCGCCGACGGACGCGGTGGATTCACCGATCTGCGCGGCATGAACATTGGCGACGTTGCCAAACTCCTGCGCGGCAAACCGGGCTCGAGCGTCGTGCTCCAGGTTATTCCGGAAGGCGCCGCGCCCAACCAGCGACGGCTTGTCTCCATCACGCGCCAGCAACTGATCTTCAAGGCGCCACAAGGCACGCCCTGACTCTCGTGCACCGATCAATGATGGACTTGTAGCTGCGCTGCCGCCGGCGTTCGAGGTTTCCTTTTAGCTCTGTCTCCGAACCGCCACCGCAGCATCCTGCAGCGCTTGCGCGACGAATACACCTTTGCCGAGCAAGTCGAACTGGTCGCCGCTCTGCAAGACGATGTCTCCCTCATGCGAAGAACCGGTCAGCCAGATAGTCCCTTCCTTCACCTCGACCTGAACCGCGCGAAACCGCTTGGTCAGATTGACGACCTCTCCGGCTTTTAGAGCAACAACGCGCTCGCCGGATGCGGAAGCCTCGAGGGCGGACTGCCCTTCCAGTCGATACAACCCAGCGAGCCGATTGTTCACAGTCGCAATCCATCGGCGGAGCGCAGGGACAATTCGCTTCCACCACGGCATCTGCTTTCCCGGCATGAACCCGCGGCCATAGTCCGCGCGCGTCGACCGTGTTGTCGCTTCCCGAGTGCCTGCTGTGATATCGCGCAGCACCCGGAAGCCCAGTGATTGTCCTGCGTTTGTCTTCACGTCGCCACCCTCGCTCAGGCTCGCCCGTCCCGGTAGATACAGGCGCTTTGATTTCATCCTTGCACAGATGACCGACGCTCGCATCTGTACCACATCAAAAGACTCCGGACTGTATCTGTGCAGCAAGCGGCAATGCCGTGATAATGCGCCTACTTATGGCTACGCAAACTGCCAGCACCGCGCAGGAGCCGATTTATCGCAAACTCGCGCGGGTCATTGAAGGAATGATCGATAGTCGATCACTGCGGCCCGGCGATCGAATGCCGTCGGTGCGGCAATTCAGCCGCCAGCAACGCGTGAGCGTGCCCACCGCACTGCAAGCCTTCGCCACGCTGGAGACACGCGGGCTCATCGAAGCGCGTCCCAAGTCTGGCTTTTTTGTGCGTGCCCGTCGCGCGGCTTCCGTGCCCGCTCCCAGTGCCGGCAAAGCGTCGGCGCCCAAGATCACGGACTTCGCAAAGATTGATCCGATTGCATCGCTGTTTTCCGAACAGACGAACGCAACGCCGGTGCGTCTCGGGCTCGCCTTGCCCTGCCCCACGCTGCTTCCGGGACTAAAGTTGGCGCGAACGATGGCTTCGATCAGTCGCAGGCTCGGCGCCGAGAGCACGAGTTACGACATGGCACCCGGGAGCGAGACACTGCGACGCGAACTCGCGCGCCGCTCATTGGAGTGGGGCTGTGGACTGCAGCCAGACGACTTCATCGTGACGGTCGGCGCAACAGAAGCCGTTTCCCTTGCCCTCCGCGCAACCTGCCAGCCCGGCGATACTGTCGTTGTCGAATCTCCGACTTACTTTGGTTTCACGAGCATGCTGCGCGAACTGCGCCTGCGCGCCCTGCCCATCCCGGTCGACAGCACCCGCGGACTCGACCTGGAAGCGCTGCGGCGCGGCATTCGGCGCGCGCGTGTATCCGCCGCGCTGCTACTGCCGAACTTCCACAATCCCGTGGGGTGCCTCATGCCCGAGGAAAACAAGCGCGAGGTCCTCGAGATTTTGCGAGAGCGCGACATCCCGCTCATTGAGGACGACATTTACGGCGATCTTCAGCATGAAGGGGAGCGTCCGCGTTGCATCAAGGCATTCGATTCCGACGGCTCGGTCATCCTGTGCGGATCGTATTCCAAGACTCTCGCGCCCGGTTACCGTGTGGGATACGTCGCGAGCGGACGCTGGCACGATCAGATTCGAGCGCTCAAGCAGGCGTCCACTCTTGCGGGCTCGACGCTGCCGACGCTCGCCATCGCCGAGTTCCTCAAGAATGGCGGGTACGATCGTTACCTGCGCTCGATCCGTCATACTTACCAGCAGCAGGTGGAGCGCATGCGTGAAGCCATCGTAGGCGCATTCCCCGAAGGCATCGGGCTTTCACACCCGCAAGGTGGTTTCGTCTTGTGGTGCGAGCTTCCCAAGTCTGCAGACTCGATGGAACTGGCTAAACGCGCCCGCAAAGCAGGGATCAGCATCGCCCCCGGCCCGCTGTTCTCGGCGGATGGCAGAGGCTTTACTAACTTCGTGCGCATTAACTGCGGCTATCCATGGGGCGAGCAACTCGACCGATCCATCACGGTCCTCGGGCACTTGGTTCAGCAACTCAGCTCAAACAGTTAACCCAAATTGGGCATCGCGTAGTGGCAATGGTTGCGCGATTCTCACCGCCATCATGGCTGCAGACCTCCCGGAAATTCGACAAAAACTGGTTCTTACCGAAGCTCGAAAGTTAATTGGGACATCCTATGACGACTTGGACTGTTCGCACTTCGTTTGCGAAGCCTACAAAAACGCGGGATATCCTTACGAGTACGCCAACACGGCGAGCTTTGTTAAATCTCTAGCAACCGGCTCCGCAGCAGTTTTCATAGCTGTCCCGGAGAGAGCGCAATGGCAGGCCGCAGATGTAATCCTTGTGCCCGGACACATGGGCCTTTGGGATCCAGAGGGATGCTCGGTCGTAACCAATAGCACCGAGTGCACGAGAATTGAGAAAATGAAACTCGAGCCCTTCTTCTTGAGTTCGCGCTCTCCGGGAAAAACGCTCCCAAGCGGCGGCCCTGAGTATGGGGTTACGAATTGGTGGAAAGGCGAGCCGAAGGCCTACCGGTATCGAGACGCAGTCGCGTCGAAACTCAAGAGCACCAAATCAAAAGGCGGATTCACCGACAGGTTAACCGCCCTTTGGCGGAATCTGGTCCGTTGACGCAGGTTACCGCCACAATCAGTCCCCGCGATCCCCCTGGCCTTTCTTCGCTTTGCCTTTCGCCTTACGACGGCGGTCGGCTGACAGAGACCGGCTCACGTCGTCGCTCTCCTTGATGCGACCTTTTGCGTCGCGCCGAACGTAGCGCTTGTCACCACGCGGCGAGATGAGTTCGCGCTTGGACGAAGATTTGCGCGATTTTGCCGCGGGCTTCTTCGCCGTCGCCTTTTTCCCGGGTGCCTTCTTCGTCGCGGCCTTCTTCGTCGCAATTGCCTTTTTAGTTACTGCCTTTTTGGAAGACATTTTTTTGGCAGCGGTTTTCTTTGACGCACCTTTCTTGGCCGGGGATTTTTTGGCAGAAGATTTCATATCTCATCAGAACGCGCTAGATGGCGCAGCCGGATGGGTTTGGCGCGCGATTCCGCGGCAAATGTCGCCGATTGCATTTACGGAGTGGTGAGATCGACTGACTTTCCGCAAAGCTCCGCAACAATTTCATACGAACGCACTCGCGCCGCGTGATCGTAGATCATCGCGTGGACCATCAGCTCATCTGCATCAGTTTGCTCCAGCAAATGCTCCAATCCCCGACGGACAGTCTCCGCGCTGCCAATGATGGAACCGCGCGTAAATGACTCGGCGATTGCCCGCTCTTCGCGTGTCCACACGTCGTCCATGTTATCGACTGGCGGCTGCAAGGGCTGAGGAGCGTTTCGGATGAGGTGCAGGTGTCCTTGATAGTGGGAGGTGGCGAGTCGCTGCGCCGCTTCGTCGGTCTCCGCCGCGATAACGTTTACCCCTACCATGGCATAAGGAAGGCCGAGTGCGTGAGATGGCTGAAAACTGCGCCGATAGATTTCGAGGCCGGCGAGCAAGTTTGCAGGCGCGAAATGTCCAGCGGCAGCGAAAGGCAGTCCGAGTTGCCCCGCCAAACGCGCGCTGAAACCACCGGAACCGAGCAGCCAGATCGGGACCTCCATGCCAGCGCCCGGCACGGCCCGGACACGCTGGAATGGCGCAGCGGGACGGAAGAAGCGCCGAAGCTCGTCGAGCAACTGCGGGAAGTCATCTCCCCTGCTCTCAATACCTCGCCGCAGAGCGCGCACCGTTTCCTGGTCGGTTCCGGGCGCGCGACCAAGACCGAGATCGATTCTTCCGGGATAGAGCGCGTCGAGCGTGCCAAACTGCTCCGCGATCATCATCGGGGCGTGATTGGGCAACATGATGCCCCCCGAACCGACACGAATTCGTGACGTGCCCCCTGCAATGAAGCCGATCACCACGGACGTCGCGGCGCTGGCAATGCCTGGCATGCTGTGATGCTCCGCTACCCAGTAGCGGCGAAATCCCCATTGCTCCGCGCGCTGCGCGAGATCGAGCGAATTGCGCAGCGCCTCACTTGCTGATCCTTCCGCCGTGATCGGCGAGAGATCGAGGACCGACACCGGAACTTCATCCAACCTTTTCATCGTCCACAACCCTGCACCCAATTCGCATTTCCGCCAGTGTCCCTCCGGCCAACTCGATTCCGCCGCTCAAAGCGGCGCGCGCCCAATGGAAATCGCAATCGCCGTGGACGCGATCAGCAGCAGCGCCAGCCCGAACGACGTTGTGCAGACTACGAGCAGCAACGTGTCTGCGGCTTCGCGCGAAAGCCGTGGCGAGAAGATGGCATAAAGCCCCGCCGCAGCGGCAACACACGCAATCGCCGCTGCGAGCGTGACCAAAGGGAAGTCGCCCTGCGCAACCCGAACGACCAGGAACTTCGTAATCTCAGGTACCGAGTCATCGATCGGTTCGATCTCTTTCAACGTCATCCGCGCGAGTTGGCGCGACGTTTGTGCGGAAACCACGAGCGCCACGACGGCTGCAAGGAGGCAAATGAGTCTGAGGATACGGTGCACAAGTGAATTGAAGGTTTAGTCGTGACGGTCATCGGCCCACTCGGACTTGAGTGCAGGCATTATCACGATGATAGAACCGAAGAGAACGCGAAACCTCGGCCAAGCGGAAGCTATTGCCGTCGTGGCGCTGAGGCGGGCGAGCAGGACAGACCTGATCATGGCATCAGGGCTATGGGTCAGTCGGGCGGGTGTAAAGGGGAAGTGCGGGAGCAATCGCGCATCGCAGTTCCTGAAACGGCCACCAATTCACAAGTCCCGGGATGTCGCTGCCATCTCGGTGCCGCGCATCGGATGAACCTGATTCGATTCGGCTGCGTGCTCTCGATGCTTGCGCGTTGGTTTCCTCTGGCGGGGTTCCTCGCCACTTCAATTCCGGGATTGGCCGTGACCATCACCGATCCCGACCAGGGAATTTTCACCTATTCCGGATCGGCAAATGGACTGAGCGGAATCACGTGGACGGGCGGGAACACGTTCCAAGCAGTGAGCGATTCGGTCGGCGCGCCAAATACTTACCCGCTCACCGTCAGCCTCAGCGGCACAGGCGCCGTTACCAATGCAAGCCTGGGCAGCGCGTTTCCGATGGCGACCGGTTCAGATCCAGAAGGCATTACCTTTCATGCACAGCGCGGAACGTTCTTCGTATCGGACGAATCATACCCCGACGGCAGCTACATCCGCGAGTTCAGCCGAAATACGGGAGCATTGGTCAATACTTTGACGATCCCGCCGGTGATGCTTCGGGATCGATCCAGTCTGGGATTCGAGGCGCTCACTTCCGGTGCCGGCTCTATCTGGACGGCGAATGAGCAGGCGCTGGAGCATGAGAGCCACACCGCCAACTCAACCAGTGGCAGCATCATCCGCCTCCAGCGTTTCAGCGACATCACGCTCGCGGCAAACGGCCAGTGGGCGTACGAGACAGACCCTTACCACGGCGTGCCGGATCTCGCCGTCCTCCCGAACGGTCAACTCCTCGTGCTGGAGCGCGCGTTCACCTTTGGCAGCGGAGGCACGAAACATAACCGCATCTATCTCGTCGATTTCAGCAACGCGACAGAGACCAGCGCAATCCCTGACCTCGACGACACGCCGTTCACGCTCGCGAGCAAAACACTGCTGTGGGAAGCAGACATGGGAACTTCCGGAACGCATAATTTCGAGGGGATGTGCATCGGCCCGCAGCTCGACCAAGACACTTACAGCTTGCTTCTCATTGCGGACAACAACTCCGGAAGCACTCAGCATTTGTACGCGCTCACCATTACAATCCCGGAGCCTGCGGCCGGCGCGTTCATGCTCGCAGGACTCGCGCTGGGCGCACAGTTTGCGCGTCGGAGAACGCAGGGATAATCCGTGTCACGTGAGTTGAAATCTTACCGCCCCTGGCGAGCTCGCGCGGAATCCCGATGCCGCCGCATGTTCACCACGAGATCTGCGGCGCGTTCGGGATCAGAATCCTCCTGCAGAAAAATGGGCACGCATTCCTCCACTTCATGACCGTCGTAAAATGCGGCTCTATTTCCATTGAGCCAGTCAGTGAACGTTTTCCAGCGCACTTCATCCGTTTTTGGGTACCAAAGTATGACCAGCGTAGTGGAGTCGGGGAGCATTGACGGGAGTAGCTAGCGGAAAATTCGCAAGGAGAAAGTTACGGGATGGTTAACCGCTTACTTGCCCGCCGCCACTTGCTCTTCGAGCACTCGGCGGGTGGAGAGAATCCTTTCCTGGAGCAGGGGTTCGGAACGCAATCCTTCGATTTGCTCGAGCAAAGCGAGCCGCGCTTCGGCTTGCGCAACCGTTCCTGGCGTTCCCACGGCAGAATTGGGATTCCAGTCATCGGTCGTGAAACTGAATCGTGGGCCAAATCCAGCAGCACTCCCAAGACGCTCAATCGCGTCCGCCTTTCTGGCGATTGGTTGCTCCGAAGAAAACCATGCAACGGCATATTCGCGCGCGGCAGGGATGCGATAGTCCAGCTTGTCCAGCGCGCCAGCCATATTTGCAGCCATGATATCCGGCCGACGCAGTGTGCGACTCGTCACCTGCTCTCGCTCTTCAGCCGGCACCTTCCACAAAGCGCCAAAGAGATCGTTGAACGCACCGTCCTCCTGCTCTCCGATCGCCTTCTTCTCCGCGAGCGGCAGGAGTTCCGTTGCTCCGAAGTGGGCGATGACCTGCGCGATGGAACTCGACGCATTTGCCTCCGAATTGGCGGCTCTCTGCATTGCCGCGATTGCATCCTCCCGATGTTTACCGGGGTCGAAATGTTCCAGGTTGCGGATCAATCGCACCACATCGAAGGCGCTCTTTCCCAAGCGAAGCGACTGGAGATTCCCATCGATCTGAATCTGTTTGATATCCGGTCCATTCATCCCATTCACCTGATCCAGCGCAGCCATCCGCAGCGTGGAAGCGCCACGCAGTTTGAGACCGGGCAGATCTATACGATTGCCGATCGGCAAATCTTCGCCGGTCGCGAGAAATGAAGCGATGACGGCAAGACCCGCATCTTCCTGCCGGCGAAGCTGCGCGAGGAGCAAATACCAACGCGCCGCGCGCTCCTCCGGGGCGCATGCCCGGATGACTGGAAGCGCGGTATCCATGAGCCTTTGGAGCTCTTTAACATCCCGGAATTCCTGTTTCGCATCAGCGGCACGCGGAGTCAGGAATGGTTCGAACTCTTCCCCGGGAGGCGAATCAGCCGCGGGGGGCGGAAATTGCTCCACCTTCGCCGGATTCATCCCGAGAAAGATGGATGCGCCAACGAGACCCGCCAGAAAGCAAAACGCGTGTTGGAGGAAATTGCGGTTCACGGCCTGGCGATGAAAGCTTGGAGACGCGCTTGGGCGTCCTGGTTTTCCGCCTGGAGGAGCGGGGTTTCGCAGTACTTTGCGAGGTCCGAAAGCAGGACGAGGCGAGCGCGGGCCTGTCCTTTAGGATCCGGGAACGAAGGCGTATTTCGCGGAATGATGGAATCTTGATGAAAACGCTCTGATGTCTCCTTGCGCTCGAATGAAAGGTTACGCAGCAATTCCACCTGCGACTCCTCACGCGTGGTAGCGCGAAAGTCCTCAACAATCGCCTTCCGAAACGCGGGTTCATTGGCATCGAGCCAATGCCACGATTCCGGACGGGCTCGCATCGCTTCGCGCACCGCTGGCGAATCGACAAACTTCTGCGCCATTTCCCGCCGCTTGGCTTCGGGAAATGCCCAAAGCGCGCCAAGATAACTTTCGATATAAAAGCAGTAAGGCCGCTCCTCATTCGCGGCATAGAGCGCGGAGAGAATCTCGGGGCTCTTTAGCCGAACCGCGGCATCGATTGCCTGATAGTAGTTGCCGTAAATGCTGGTATCGTTCGTGAGCTTGGCCACTGCGGCGATGGCCTGCTTTCGCGTTGCATCGTTATTCATCGAGGCCTCCACGACCGACAAAACCTCCGAAAGATTTCGCGCCTGCTCGATGCCGGCCGTCGCAATTTCCCCGCGAAGTTCCGGATGCGCCGCCGCGATTTGCGCCAGCGAGAGGTAAAGCAACGTCCGCAAGTCGCGGTAGTGCGAACCGCCACCGAAGAGCGCCACCTCACCGAAGACTGCCTCCGCCCTGAGATTTCGTCCCGAGCGAAGATACTCCACGATCACTGGCACGCTTTCACCCCCACGCTGGCGAAGGCGCTCGAGGAGCAACCCGACCCGCGCCTCGTGTTCACCGGGTTGTGCTCCCACCAACTCACGGAGCATTCGGCGAAACTCGTCCCGGGCAGATTCCCTTGGCCGGGGCTGGCAGGCAAACTCACTGGGGAAAGTGGGATCCAGCTGGGCCAACGCCGGGTTATCGGAATCCGCCTGGAATTGCGAGGGCTCGATGGACCGCTCGGGCTGCGCGGTGGATTTGAAAGCCGCCGTTGCTAGCCCAGCAGCTGGATCATCACTCATCCACGAACTCGTGATTCCCGCGAGCGTCGCGCCGGCGAGGAACGACGCCACATAGCCCAGCCGGGATGTCACACTTCGGGTGGTGAAGCGCGTGGAGAGCACCCGAGAATCCTACCCCTTCGGCGCATCATGTCGCAATGCAAGTCCGCTGGCCCGGCAATGGCGGAGATCTGCATTGCGTGCCATCCCGCGCCAATGCAGCTAAGGCCCCCAATGTCCGCCTGCCATGTATAGCCCTCCCGCGTTCCGAGTGGAGGATCCCGATCAGCTCATCGCATTCATCCGCGCGCACTCCTTTGCCACGCTCGTGACCGATGATGGCGCGGCCCCGTTTGCGACTCACCTTCCGATCCTTTTTCGAACCGGCGGCGGCCCGCGCGGCAGTCTCGTTTCGCACATGGCGAGGGCGAATCCGCAGTGGCATCATTTTGCTTCAGGGAAGGAAGCGCTCGCGATCTTCCAGGGACCGCATAGTTACATCTCGCCGTCGTGGTACACGGTCACTCCGGCCGTGCCGACCTGGAACTACACCGCTGTGCATGCCTACGGGCGAGCGACGCTCATCGAGGATCCGCAGCAGACCGCGTCTCTCCTTCACGAAACGATCGCAGCTTACGAATCCACTTTTGAGCGGCCTTGGCCGGGCGAGCTCCCCGAGGAATACTTCGCGACAATGACGAAGGCCATCGTCGCCTTTGAGATCCCAATCAGCCGGATCGAAGGGAAGTTTAAGTTGGGACAAAATCGATCCGAAGCCGACAGGAGCAGCGTGTTCCGCGCCCTGTCCGCGTCGAGCGATGCCGATAGCCAGGCGCTCGCTCGCTTGATGACGAAGGAGGGAATCGTCCCTTAATCACCATGGAACCTCCCGCTGATACACCCGCAGATTCGCCGGCAGCCGTCGTCCAGCGCCAGCTCGACGCCTACAACGCAAACAATGTGGATGCGCTCCTGGCGACCTATGCGCCGGACGCAAAAACCTTCGAACATCCCGCAACGCTCATCGCCTCGGGATCGGCGGAACTTCGCGAGCGTTTTGCCGCGCGGTTCGGTGAGCCAAATCTGCACGCGCGACTCGCGCATCGGATCTCGTTGGGCCGATTCGTCATCGACCACGAAGTCGTCACGCGAACCTTCCCGGAAGGTCCCGGTACCCTGGAGCTCGTGGCAACCTATGAAGTCGTGGGTGGCAGAATACAAAACGCCTGGTTCCTCGCCGGCGCAAAGATCCTGGGTTGAATCGGAGCGGTCGATTTCATTACGGACTGCACGCAATGGCCCGAACCCGCACAACGATCCGCCGCTAATGCGTCGCCTGGTTTACCACGCGACGGCCTGGATGCTCCGGGCACCCCTGCTCCCTTTCTCGAAGGTGCGCGTGCTTCACGCAGAGCGCGCCAGGATTCGGGGCGCGTGCCTGCTGGCGAGCAATCACATCAGCCATTTCGATCCACCCCTTATCTCCACGGTAGTTGGCCGACACATCCACTGGATGGCCACGGCTGGCTTGTTCAAAAACCGGATCGTCGGCGCGTGGTTGCGAGCGGCGGCGGCCTTCCCGGTCGATCGAGCCAAAGCCGATCGCAGCTCGGTGAAGACCACGTTGGAGCGACTCCGAAAAGGCCACATGGTCGGCGTGTTCCCCGAAGGCGGAATCCGCGACGGCGCGGCGAGCATCCTGGGGGGCGCGCCAATGATACCCGGCCTCGCCGCGATGTCCGAAATGGGCAACGCGCCGATCCTCCCGTGCGTGATCCTCGGATCGGACCGGCTTTATGCGCGCAGCACATATCGGATTTTCCGTCGTCGAGTGGGAATCTGGGTCGGGTTTGGGGAAATGATGCGCCCGGCGGATAAAGGACGACTTGCGAGAGAAGCCATGGAACGGGAACTCGCCGACGCGATGCGCGCGTTGTGCCGCGAAATGGTGGAGGCATTCAGGTTGTCACCCGAAGATTTGCCGCAACCGCCGAAGCAACGCATGGGGAAGGCATGACGACAGAGCGTCGAGAAGAGAAGTCGGAGGCCAAGGCGCAAGCGTGGCGTTGCACCGATGCCGGGAGGGCCTCGCAATGAAGCGGATCTCGGCGTTTATCGGCGACGCGGCGATGTGCGCGATGATGTATGTGCTGCAGCGTCGGCACCGGCTCCCGCGAAATGCGCGGGAGCAGGCCGAAGCCTACCTTGCACGTTTCGATGGAGCGACGCGTCACGATTTCTACGCGTGCCCGCCAGAGCGAGGAATAGCTTCGGATGGAACGAGCGATGCGCGTCAGTGGATTGCGCCCGTCGCCTCGCCGTTTCCCGAGAATGAGCGTTGCCGCGCACTGCTCTTTCCGTGCGCCGCAGGGTGGAATGCTCCGACGGTGATCATGCTTCACGCGCTCATGTCCGCGAGCGATCGCGGCTACCGTGAGTGGGCGCGCAAGTTCAACCGTCGCGGGTGGAATGCGGTGTTCATGCACCTCCCCTACCACTACAGCCGCACGCCGCGCCGGCACCTGAATGGCGAGCTGGCGATCACCGCGGATATCATCCGGACTTCCGAAGGCCTGCGCTCCGGCGTGATCGAAGTGCGGCAATTGATGGCGTGGCTCCGCTCGGAAGGTTGCCGGAACTTCGGGCTATGGGCGTGCAGCTACGGCGGCTGGATCGGCGCGCTGCTTGCGGCGGTGGAGCAGGACTTTCGCTGGATCGCGCTGCTCGAGCCGATCACCGACTTGAGCGATGCCTTATGGCGATCGGGAGCAGGCGCCGCATTGCGACATCATCTGCGCCTTGGGAATATTTCCCCGGAACTCGTCTCGCGTTTTCAACCCCTCATCTGTCCCTCGCGCACCGAACCGGCGGGATGTGAAAACGTGCTGCTGGCAGGAGGGCTTTACGACCGGATCGCGCGCATCGAAGACATCCGCGCGATGCACGAGCGCTGGCCCCACAGCGCCTTGATCACCGAACCACAGGGGCACTTTGGATTTCGACTCATGAAATCCGCGTGGAACTGGCTGGAAGAAAGAGGGCATCTGCGCGCGGATTAGCCGGGCGCAGATGCCTCTACCGGGGCAGTTACTTCGCCTGCGTAGCAGGAGCTTTCGCAGCCTTCAGGCGCTCGGCCTTCTGGCGGCGCGCCGCGGTTTTCTTCTTATTATCTTTGCCTTTGCAGTGACCCATAGGCCGACACCACACACGCGTTGAGGCGGAATACCAAGCTGTTTCGGTGAAGGGAGCATGGGCCTCCGGCCCGTAACGAGAGATGATCCAAGAAAGATCGATGCTGTTGCCGGGAGCAGTTGTCGTGAGGCAAAAGCACTGAGGCGGCTCACGGTGTTTTGGCTTTCGAATCTGCCGATAAAATGACGTGCAGCCCCTGACGCGCATGGCGACTCTGCATTGGGCAACACCGCCAATCTTGTCTGGAGAGCCTCCTGTCACGGGCCAAGAGGCGCCAAAGGCCCATGCTCCTTACGAGACTTTGAGCAGTTCCTTCGCTTCAGCCACGCCCGGCGCGGGTCGTCCGAACTCACTCGCGGTAACGCGGGCGAGCGCGCAGAGGTGACGCCAACGGAATGCCGGACGCGTGCTGGCAAACTCCTCGCTCACGGTCTGGTAAAACTTTTCCGCATGCAGGGCTCCGTCCTCGCTGATCGCGTAGCGGCGGAGCAATGCGAACACTTTCTGTGGATCGTGCCCAAGGTCCCCGTAGCGCTGCACGATTCCGGTCGCGCGTGCCTGCAGGTTTCCGCGCACCGCTTCTTCCAGATCGCGGCAAAGCGCTTCGGCATCGGAACTCTTTACCTCGGCAACAAACCGTTTCATCGGCAATGGCTCCCAGTTCAGGAAGTCACCGCCGCGATTCGTGCGGTCGAGCGCGGCTTGGTAGGCTCCGAGAATAAGGCAGGCGTAGGTATTCCTGGGGCGCGCGGCTCGCGCGAGATTGCGCCACGCACCGGCTGAATCGCACGCATGCACGCCAATGGAATCCCCGTGCACGCTGCCGATTGGCTTGCCGGTCACTTCCGACTGAGGCGTGCGGCCGTGGTCGCGAAGGATGAGCTGATTTGCCGACAGCGTGATCGCCTCACCGATGGCGTCGGGCGCGAACCCTTCGGCCAAGGCGGCAGCCGCAGCATGGGCAGCCTGCTCGGGCGTGGAGCGGAAGATCAAGTTGCTCAATTGCTCGACCCAACCGTCGTCGGGCACCTTCGTTCCCGGTTGCCGATCGAGGAGCTTATGCTCTTCCAAAATGCGCGGAAGAATGTCGCGGCAGGATCGGTTATTTCCCGCCCAGTTCTCGGCTTTCGCGCAGTAGCGCACCGACTGGCGCAACAGCGTCGTGGCCTGCTCCATGCCGATCAAGCCGAGCAGATCCCAGGCGCGGTATGGAAGGGCGACGCGATGCACCTCGGTGTCGTCGTGCATTTCCTCGAGCACGGCATTGAGCGCATCCTCCGGCGACGTCGCGACGGCGGCAAAGATGGCCTCGGCGCGATCCACATTCTTCGCGCGAATGGCGTCGCGCAGCCACGTTCCCGCGCCCATTCCCTCCGGCCGCTGGTCGGTCGTCGCCGCCACGGGTCGAAGCACCTCGTGCTCATGCGCGCCGCTTTCCTGGATGCGGTTGGTATTTCGGTAGAGCACCTTTAGCACCGGCAAGGCCTGCTCTTCCGGCGACATGCTCTGCGCCATGTGGTAGCCGGGCGCGAGGGCCATCATTGTGTGAAAGCCGACGTAATCCTCGCCGCCAAAGGAGCGCGCATTCGCAAATGCGCCGGCCGCGACCAGATCTTTCAGCGAAGTGCCGCCGCGCAATTTCTCCACGAGCACGGGCATGAGCTTCGCCGCGGGAGTTTGTTGCATCAGTTCGACGAGGGATTCCAGCGATCCGAAACGGAGCCGTGTATCCGGCGCGCCGGCGATGAGCGGCGCGAGGCCGAGTTCATGGGCGATGCCGGCTCCGATTGCTGCGCTCACTACTCCTTTGCCGACGTCTGCGAGGAATTCCCGACGGGAATGCAATTGCCTTTTCATGCGTGATCTCCGGGTGGTGGTTGGATGGAGCACGATCTGCGGAATGCAGAAGGGCGTTATGATCGTAGACCCGCGTAACGCGGGTTCAATAGGGATTCCCTGCGTCGAAAGTTCGATGCGAAATATCCTCGCGCATACACTTGGAAATCCGGTGTTTACGAGCCAACCCGCCACACATTTCCCGCGACCTGGCATCGTGCACCGGGCAACCTGGCATCGCTCGCCGGGCAATCTGAACAACTCGCCGCGAGCCCGGCATCCATCGCCGCGGAGCCTGGCATCGTGCAACCTCCACCTGGAATCGCTCGCCGCGAGGGTGGAAACGCGCGCCGCGGCACCTGGCATCGCGCGCCGGGACCCTGGAAACGGGATTCACAACCCTGGCATCGCGCGCCACGACCCTGGAAACGCGCGTCGCGGAGCCTGGCATCGGCATCCCGGGACCCTGGCATCGCGTTCCGCGACGCCAGAACATTGCGCCGCGACCCTGGAAACGCGCGCCGTTTCGGCCGGAAATTGCGCAACCTCGGCCGGACATCGCGCCGCGTCGGTGGGACATTCCGCCGCGAGGCTGTCACCTTTCGCCGTCTCGCTAGAACATCCCGCCACGTGGATCTGACACCGCGCCGCGTCGCCGTGACATGGTCACGCGTCGCTCAATCTCGCCGCCGCATCGCCCGCCCAACGCAATGCGTCATGGCCGCCTTGCGGTATAGGTGAGGTCGTCGAAGTAGGCCTTCACCATCTGCCCGCCGATGGTGATCGAGAACATGCCGAACGCATCGAACTGCGCGCCCTCAGCTTTTTGCCCGGGCTTCAATGCGAGCGTGGCGGACTCTCCGCCGAGCGTTGCTTTCACTTCACCCAATCCACCGTTTCCTTCCGGATCGTAGACAATGGACCAATCAAACACTTTGCCGGGTGTGAGAACCGGCGCGCGCTCCAGCTTGCCGATCGACCCCGCAGAACCGGCGAATCGAGGAGTGAAGAAATGCCCCACTCGCGTCGGCCCTCCGATGTGCACGCCCACGAAATTGCGGGCCTCGCCATCACCGGCTTGCTTCGAAGTGCTGCGGTTGAACCACCCCATGCAAATGTCGGAATCCGGCCCGGCGGTCACCAGCCGCACTTTGCCGCGGGCTTCAAGCCTTTGCCGGAGATCGAGCGGGCCAACCCGATCAGCGTAAAACGCAAACGGACCACTGCGCCAAAGTCCTCCGCCGACTTCGCCGGGACTGCCGCCGGCAAAGTTGGTCTTTTCGCTGAATCCAAATTGATGCGCGCCCGTCAGTTCGCGGTCTTCAAACGTCACGCGATTTCCCGATCCAATCCATTGCGGATCCTTGCTGAAATCCTGTGCTGCGCCGTTGCAGGTCAGGTCCCCGAAGAACATCGTCGCGGCTCCGCCGGCCTTCATCATGTTGTGCATGCCGAAACGATCGAACGTGGCGCCTTCCGCTCGCACCGCGGCAGGGACATCCACGGTAAAGGTCGTGGTGTGTGGAAAGCGCGCGCGCTCTTCCGCCTGGACCGCCGCGGACAGGCTCGCGTCGATCGGGGCCGCCGGATGCGCGTCGCTCTGCAACGTGAATGTAAATCGGCCGTTCCCGCCCGCGCCGCGCGGATCGTAATCGAGGGTCCAGCGGTATCGCGTGCCGTCGTTCTTGATCGGAGTTGGGCGATGTTTGCCCGGAAGGAATGGCGTGGTGAAAGTGCCGCAGGATTTGTTGGTTTGGGAGATCATCCGCACCGCCAGGCGGCCACCCTTCCCCTCGAAGTCGAAATCCATGCCGAGCGATCCGATCGGCCGGCCGCTCCCTCCCGGCTGCTTCGAATTGAAGAACCCAAAGAACAATCCGGCGCCGGGCTGCGAAGCCGTCAGCGCGAATGTGCCCGATGCGCTCATCTTGTCATTGAGCGTGACCGGCGCGATCTCCGCTGCATACGCAGCGGGAGTCGTGCAGCGCTGGACTCTTCCACCCAATTCCCCCGAAACTTTGCCCGCGAAGTTCGTCGCGCTGTAGCCAAAGTCTTGTTTCACCACCACCGGCTTCGCGGGGGCGATTCGATTATTATGCTCCTCCCATCCCGGATCGCGATCGAACGTTTCGTTCTTCTGGAAAACTTCGCCCGCGCCAAGCGCGACACGCGAAGTTCCGGCAAGAACGAGAATTGCAAAAACACATGCGCGATGAAGAGCCATGCGTGAAGTGGACGTTTGCATTGAATTATTTCCGGCCCGAAGCAGCAGCGCACACGCGCTCGATCACCTCCGCATACGAGAGCAGGGTCACGTAATTGCGGAGTCCGTAGCCGTGCGAGTTGAGGGCTTCGTCGGAGAAGTCATTTGCGAAGGCACGGGGGTTCGACGGATGCACGCCATCGCGAGCGATGAGCGTCGCCACCTCATACTCGCTGCCCGGCCCCTTGAATTGCGGAAGCGCGCCGTCCCAAGCCTCGGCGCGCCGCGTCGTGATCTCCGCAAAGTAATCGCACAAAGGCACGCGCAGTTCCGCAGCGACGCTGCGCGCGGCCTCGGCAAACTCGCGGCTCTTTTCCACGAACCCGTGGCGCGGCGGCATGGTGGTGAGGATCGGCACCGTTCCATTTTTCACGCACTTCTCGATCACCGAGCGCGTGGCAACTCGGTATGCCTTAACGTCCATCTGGCCTACGTCGTTGCTGCCAAACATGATGACCGCGACCTCGGGATTCAGTTTGGCGAGCCATTGGCTGACGTTCTCGTCGGCCCAGCGAATCGTCATTCCGCCATTGCTGCCGAATTGCGGGCCTTTCCACCCGCGCCAGCATTCCTGCTTTTGATACTTTCCGACCACCGCCCAGGCGTGAGCCGCGTTTTCCGGCAGGTTCTTCGGCTTCCCTTCCATCGGCGCCCAGAAAGCCATGGTCACGGTTATCGAATCGCCGAATTGGGCAAACGTGCCGGGCGTCCCGGTGAAGCGCTCGTGAACTTCCCTCATGGCCGGAACCCACGCGGGCTCGGCGGCCGGCAACGATAGAATGGGGGCGAATGCGGCGAGAGCGATTGTCGCGCAAATGTTCATGGAGAGGAGCGGCGAGCTTGAGGAGGTGCCGATCGTGACCGGCAGTTGGAATGACCCTCCAGCCGCCATTTTCTTCGAGGCAAACGTCCAGCACCGTTCTCTCGCGATTCGCTCCACGCTTGCGCGGGTGACTTGCCTCCCCCAAGAGGAGCTGCGTAACTTGTTTGCCACACGATTGTCGCGCGATACGAACAATCGTCTCACGACCGCAACACTCCGCCTGATCCGCTCGCCTACATCCGACCATGGCCCTTCTGAACTTCTTCCATCGAGACACCCGTTTCTTCGACCTGCTGGAGGCGGGCGCCCGCGAAGCATACAACGGCTCAGCAGCCATGAGCAAATTGCTGAAGGCGCTCGGCAATGGCGCGACGGAAACGCTCCTCGGCGACCTGGCGCAGAGCCGCCGGAAGCACAAGCGCGTGGCCAATGAGGTCAGCGAGGCGCTGACGCGTGTCTTCATGACGCCGCTGGACCGCGAGGACATCGAGGCGCTTTCCAATTCGCTCTACCGCATCAGCAAAACCATCGAGAAAGCCGGCGAGCGCCTTACCATCTGCCCGCCCGGCGCGCACCTCGACAGCGTGGCCAGGGAGGTCGATAACATCGAGAACGCGTGCAAGGTCGTGGTGGACCTCGTCGCCCGTCTACGCCATGGCCCCCGACTGGAAAACATCAAGGAAGCACACGAGCAGCTCCAGGGTGTGGAAGGCGATGCGGACAAGCAATTGCTGCAGCATCTGCGGGAACTCTACAGCAGCGAGCAGGACGCGCGCCTGATCATCTTCTGGAAAGATCTCTACGATCTCCTCGAGAAGATCACCGACCGCTGCCGCGATGTCGGCAACACGGTCTTCCGGATCATCCTGAAGAACTCCTAACGCCAGTCCGATGACGCTCGTTTTCCTCGTCATCTTCGTGGCGCTCGTTTTTGAGTATATCAACGGGTTTCACGACACCGCCAACTCGATCGCCATGGGCGTTTCGACTCGGGCGCTCACGCCGCGGTTTGCGCTCGCCATGGCTGCGACCATGAACCTGGTCGGCGCACTCGTCGGGACGGCGGTTGCCAAGACAATCTCCTCCGGGCTGGTCTCCGATGCGGTCGTTCCGAAGGCCCTGATGTCGCACTTGGTAATCAGCGCGCTCCTCGGCGCCATCGTGTGGAACTTGATCACCTGGTGGTTCGGACTGCCTTCATCTTCCAGCCACGCGCTCGTCGGTGGCGTCGTGGGGGCAGCGCTCGCAGCGACGCATGGGAATTGGGAGTCCATCATCTGGTGGAAGCATGGTGCCGAGCACTGGTGGGACGTCGGCGGCGTGATTGGGAAGGTGATCATCCCGATGGTTCTCTCGCCGTTCTTCGGCTTCTTCGGCGGGCTGCTGGTGATGACCGTGTTTTACCTGATCGTCCGCTACTGGCGACCTTCCAAGGTGGACCGCGTCTTTCGCTTTGGGCAGCTCTTCAGCGGCAGCTACATGGGGTTCAGTCACGGGAGCAATGATGCGCAGAAGACCATGGGCATCATCGCGCTCACGCTGGTGGCTGCGAATCACTCCGGGGCCCTCAATGAAATCCCAAGCTACCTCTCCTTCCTTAAAGTAACGGACCTCGGGGCGGATCAGAGCCACATCCCGATTTGGATCAAGGTCACGTGCGCCGTGGTGATGGCGGCGGGCACTGCGGCCGGTGGCTGGCGGATCATCCGAACGATGGGGCAACGCATGGTGCGGGTGCTTCCCATTAACGGATTCGCCGCGGATGCGACCGGCGCAACGGTGCTGATGACGGCGGCGCACTTCGGCATGCCGGTTTCCACCACCCACGCCATAACCACGAGCATCATGGGTGTCGGATGTGCCAGGCGGTGGAGCGCGCTGAAACTTGGAGTCGTTGGGCGCATCATCGTCGCCTGGGTGCTGACCCTCCCGATGGCCGCGCTCATTGGATGGGGAACCATGCGGCTCATCTTTGCCCTGGGCGGGGGACAGCCCTAACCGAAAGGCGGATCCGTCGCCTCAGGACGGCGTCAGCTTTGCCATGCGATACGACCGCCGTTCCGGGTAGTGTCCTAATTTGAGCGACCGTCTGTGGAACAAGCCTCTGGTTTCTTGCCAGCGCCAAACATCGGGTATTTCCGCTTACGCCACCATGAACGAAAGAGGCCGAGCGCGAGCGCCACGAGTAGAATGACCGCAGCAATTGCAGCATTGGGTGGCTCCCGTTGCACGGCAACAAGCATGGTCATACGCTGCGTTCGAGATACCAGTCACGCTCACACTGCAGCAAGCCGCGAGTCGCCTTCGGATGGCCGGCTATTCCTGTTCCACACGAGCAATTTACGACCGAGCCGCCCGTCAGCCCCGAATTTGAGGGTTGATCATGAAAACGCTTATCCTCTCTGCCGCGGCAATTGCCGCCTTAACCGGTGCGGCCTTCGCCGATCACCAGTCAGAAACGATCCTCGAGCGGCGCTTTGACGCGCACGGGAACACGTTTTTTGTCCACGTTCGGCCCGAGCAAGCCACAACGACGGTAGCGCTTTATCGCCAGGGACGCGGTATGGGCTATGCGCGTGACGCTCGCTACGAGACGGAGCGCCAACCATCGGTCGCCACGCGTGACGATCAGCATGGGCGAACCGTCGTTCGCCGCGCGCAGTAAACGGGCCCTGACGCCGACAGATCATCAAACCTCCGCGCGCGCATGCGGGCGGAGGTTTTTTACTGCACACGTTTTGCCCGAGTGGGCGAAATAGTGCAGCGCGTTTCAGCATCCCTCCCAGCCTGCATTGCGATTCTACAGAGGAAAAGAGCGCCAAAGCCCCGCTGCGCGCGCCCCCTGCTAACGCGCCCCCGTGCGAATTTCCTCTCTCCTGGGCCTTCTTGCTGCCGTCTGCCTGCTGCCTTTTGCACAGGCGCATGGCGCCGGGTCGGCTCGCTTTGAACTGCGCGGAGGGCTTGTCTGGGTGGAGGCCAACATAACCGGCTATGGCACAGCGAAGTTCCTGGTCGATTCAGGAGCCGGCGCAACGCTCATTGATCGGCAATTGGCAAAAAACCTGGGTCTTGCGGAGGGACGCTCGCATCGCATTCAAGGTGTCAGCGGAACGGCACCTGCGACGTGGGTAAATGGAATGGCCGGCTCCATTGCGGGCGCACCTCTCCCCGCCTCCGTGCTCGCGGTCGATCTCCGCGGGGTCCTCGGTCACGAAGGGCGGATCGATGGATTGCTCGGCATGGATTTCTTCGAAAGCCAGACGGTGCAAATCGACTTCCCTAATCGTGTGTTGCGTGTCCTCGCCGATGGCGAACGCGCCAACGTGCAGGGCGAAGCAGTTCCCCTCACCCGGCGCAACGGTTGCCTCGCCGCCCGCGTCAGCGTGAATGGAGGGGATTCGGATTGGATGCGCATCGACACTGGCTGCGACTCGGCGATGGAGTGGGTAAACCGGGCCGCCGCGCAACAAAACACCGGCCGCCGACTCCGAGCGCGCGTCAAAATGGGCGCCGTCTCAGTTCCGGAAGTGAGCGTCGGCACGCACGCAAAGCCCTTTTTCACCGGTGAAGGAGGACTGATCGGAAACGGACTGCTCGCAAAGTTCTGCGTGACGATCGACACGTCGCGCAAACAGATGGTGCTCGCCCAGTAATCTTCCCACATTCGGGAAGTCGCCCCTGCGCCTCGTCGCAGGGATTTTGCAAAAATCGCAAGCGCAGTGTCTTTCGCGCCGCGATTCGTTCGTTCGAAGTTTGGAACCGCAACGGTCTGTTGCATTTCAACTGCCAAACTCGAATCAACCGCTAATCGTTCACTGCCATGCCCTACGTCGACGGTTTCGTCATCCCAATTCCCGCAGACAAAATTGAGGTTTACCGGAAGATCGCCGCGAAAGCTGGCAAGGTCTGGATCGCCCACGGCGCGCTCGAATACCGCGAGTGCGTGGGCGATGACCTCGAAGTAGAAAAGATGGTCCCCTTCCCAAAACTAGCGAAGGCGAAGCCCGGGGAGACCGTCGTGTTTTCCTGGATCACCTACAAAAACAAGGCGCACCGGGACAAAGTGAACGCCAAGGTGATGAAAGATCCGCGTCTCGAAAAGATGCTGAAGGATACCGAAATGCCCTTCAGCATGAAGCGCATGGCCTACGGCGGCTTTAAATCCATCGTCGACCTCTGATCTCCGTTATTCCAACCACCAGCAACCAAGCCCATGAAAATCACCCTCCTCTCCCTCATCGCCTTAATCTGCGAAACGGCTTCCGCCACCGCCCAAGCGCCGGAGATGCCGAAACCCACCAAGGAGCACGAGTGGCTCCAGCAGTTCGTTGGCGATTGGAACACCGACATCGAGATCTTCCACGACCCGTCGCAGGCGCCAATCAAAGGCAAAGGCACGGAGACCTCGCGGGCGATTGGCGGATTTTGGGTAGTGGGAGATGGCGAGAGCGAGATGATGGGAATGAAGTTCGTGAGTCGGCTGACCCTCGGTTACGATCCCGACAAAAAGAAGTACACCGGCACGTGGATCGATTCGATGGCGAGTTACCTGTGGAAATATGAAGGCACAGTCGATGCCACGGGCAAAATCCTCACCCTGGAAACCGAAGGTCCCTGCCCCATGCGGCCGGGCGTCGTGAAGTTCAAAGAAATAACGGAGTTCAAAGACAAGGACACGCGGGTCTTCACGTCATCGATCGTAGAGACAGACGGGAAACTCACGCCCATGGTCCGCGTGACTTCCACGCGGAAGAAGTAGCCGCCGCGCGGGCAGAATCCACGTTACGCGACACGCTCGCCGCCATTTGCGCGCGATGCTAGGGTGATTCTCTCTATGCTTCTTGGCCTCGCTCAGCTCAACCCCACGGTCGGCGACTTTGCAGGAAACACCCGCAGGATTCTCGATGCGTATAAGAAGCTGGCCGCTGGTGGCGCGCGAATTGTCCTGACGCCCGA
>CBHXZU010000005.1:0-33416 GCA_966125105.1 uncultured Prosthecobacter sp. | reverse complement strand
TAGCGCTTGCCGGATGCGGTTAGTGCTCCTTTGCTAGCCGCGTTAGTTAACTCTCCTAGAACAACCCGGCACTCGCTGTGCCGTCACTGCGTCATCTCCAGCCGTGAACTCACCCAGAAAACTCCGTCGCACCACCATGAACAAGAACTCCCGTATCTTGACCAGAAGCATCGCGGCCGCCCTGGCCTCTCTCGTGCTTCCGCAGGCCGCGCAGGCCGCAAACGGCACGTGGAACGTCGATGCCAATGGCGACTGGGGCGTGACAACGAACTGGACCGGCGGGACCGTCGCTGACGGCGCGACGTTCACGGCGAACTTCACGTTCAACATCACGGCGGACCGCACGATCAACCTCGAGGCTCCGCGCACGATCGGGAACCTTGTGTTCACCGACCTGACGACGGTGAGCAACAACTTCATTGTCAGCAGCGCGGCGGGAGCCGCGCTCACGCTGGATGTCACGAGCGGCAATTCTTCGATCTCCACGACGAACGCGGGCCGCACGGCGTCGATCAACGTGCAGCTTTCCGGGGCTGACGGCATCGTCATTCCGACGACGAGCCTGGGCATCGTGAGCTTTGGCTCGAACCTGAGCGATTACACCGGCCAGACGATCATCGCCAATGGCGCGACGTTGCAGCTTGGCGCGGGGGCCGCCACGGCGGGCGCGGGAGGCGGGACAACTGGAACCACCAGCTCACTCGGCGCAGGCGGATTGGGAAATGAGACGGTCATCCAGGGGGGCGGCGCGCTCAACATCAACGGACAGAACTTGGGCAATATCGAGATCATCCGCGTGCAGGGCTTTGGCAATGCAACGATTGCGGGGGCGGCGCTCGTGAATAACGGGGGCGGCAATAACAACGCCCTCGCGACGGTCATTTTGACGGGAGATGCGGCCTTTGGCGGGTCCGGCCGGTTCGACATTCGAAACAACACGCCGTTGCTCGACCTTGCTGGCTTCCGGCTGACGAAGATCGGCGCGAATCAGTTCAGCGTCGTGGGCGGGTCGATCACCTCGGGAAACATCGACGTCAACGCGGGCACGTTCTCGATCGAGAGCAACACCCTCGTCCAGGGTGCGGGGAACATTTCGCTCAATCCCGGCGGAACGCTCGGACTATGGAACAACGTCGCGGGACGGCAGACGCGGACCATCGTGCTCAACGGCGGAACGATCAACGAGCTGGGGAGCGGCGTGGCCACGTCGACCGTGAGCAGCCCCATCTTGCTGAGCGCAAACAGCACGATCAGCGTGAGCGGCACGTCGACCACGACGCTGACGTTGCCTGGCAACATCACGCAAAGCGGCGGTAATTTCGGCATCACCAAAACGAATGGCGGCACGCTCGCGCTGAACGGCGCGCAGAGTTGGACGGGACCGCTGACGATCAACGATGGCGCGGGCCGGGTAAATCTCGGGGCGGGCGTCACTCTGCTGTCGCGCAACATCAGCGTGGGTGACGGAGCGATTCTTGACGCGTCGCTTGCCGGAGACTTTTCCATCCCAAGTGGCGGCACGGTAACGATCGGCCGCACTTCTGCGGCGACGGACTTCTTCGGCAACTTCACCGCGGGCCCTGGTACTACTTTGAACATCGGGCCGCTCTATGGAGGAGCGAACGCCGCAAACCGCATCGCGACGTTTTCCAATGACGTGACCCTAAACGGGGCGACGGTGAACCTCCAGGCGGGCGTCACTGGGACGTCGGATCGGCTGGCCGCGACCAACCTCACCCTGAGCGGGACGAACACGATCAATATCCAGCCGCACTTTGGGCAGGATTTCGGAGTGGGCATCCTCAATGCCAGCTACGTCATCGCCACGTATACCGGGACGCTCACGGGCGGGGCGGCAAACCTCGTCGTTGGGAACGCGTCAGAGTACCGCCAGACCTTTTCGTTCGACACGGCGACCCTGCCTGGCGCGGTCTTTTTGAATGTGACTGGAGCACCGAGCCTTGACCTCGTTTGGAACAACGGCGCCGGCAACAGACGTTGGGACGTAAACGCCAGCGCAAACTGGACCGGCGAAAAATTCTACACGATCGACAGGGTAAAGTTCACCACGCTGGCCGCTGGAGATGTGGAGGTGGTGGGCGCGGTGAAGCCTGCGAGCGTCGAGTTTGCCAGCGGCAATTATAACATTGGCGGCAAGGGAACGATTTCGGGGCCAGCCATCGTGACCAAGACCGGAGCCGATCGGGTGGCGATCTTGAATGAGTTTAACGACTACAGCGGCGGCACGACGATCGTGGGAGGCACGCTGGCGCCGCTCGTGTATTCGAACAACGGCGTGGTGGGCTCGCTTGGCGTCGGCAATGTCGTCCTGGATGGAGTCGGCGCGATCCTGGAATATGTTGGCGGCACTGCGACCTCGAACCGGACCACGCAGTTGGGGGACGCCGGAGGAACCATCAAAATAACCAACCCGCTCGCGACGCTCACGCTCTCGACCGCGATGGCGAATTCCGCGACCTCCAGTGGAGTCGAGCGAACGCTCATCAAGACCGGCCCGGGCGCGCTCACCTTGAGCGCTGCACCCACCTTTGGTATTTCGCCGGCCCTCTCCGGCATCAGCGTGACGGAGGGCGTGCTGCGCGCGGGCATCGCGAACCTTTCCGCCAAACACATCGACGTTGCGAGCGGGGCGACCTTTGATCCAAACGGCTTCAACGGAAATACCGCCGGGCTGACGCGGCCAACGCTGAATATCACCGGCACGGGCGTAAAAGGGCAGGCGGCGATTTGGAATGGCGGCGGCGCGCAAACCAACACGTCTCTTTTTGGACGAATCAACCTCCTTGGCGACGCAAGTATCGGCACACCCGTGCGCTACGATTTCACAGGGGGCACGGGTACCGATTCCCAAGGTGTCGCTGGCATTACCTTCAACGCGAATACTTTCGCGGTGCAGCTTGTCGGAAGCGGCGAAAAATGGTGGTCGGCAAATGTAGGCGCCGTGGTGAACGACGTTTTCGTCATGCAAGGCCGCCTGGGCGTGCAGCAGGCGAACAACCTCAACTCGCATCCCAGCATCACGAACAGCGCGATCTACGTGCTGCCGGCCGGCGAACTGGCAACGTTTGGCGAGAATACGACGAATAAAAAATCGGTCGTCCTTGCGGGCGGCTTGCTGGCCTCCACCGGCGGCGGCACGAGCGTATCCGGCGTTTGGCGAGGTGGTGTTTCGCTCGGCCTGGACAGCTTCGTGGATAATCGCGGAACCGCAGTCGCGAACAACATCACGATCGACAGTGATGCCACGTCGCCGACGGTGGCGCCGCTCACGCTAGGCAACCTCACGCTGGAGAAGCTGGGCTCCTCCGGCAATTTGATCCTGCAAGATACCGGGTTTACCGGCCTCGGGTCGGGCGACGGGAATGTTCGAATCTACAATGGCGCGGTGATCATGCGCGGCGGCTTCAAGATGGATGGCGCGGGCGAAGTGCAGTTGAAGAACTTTGGCCAGCTTCAACTGGACGACACGAACGGTCCCGTGGTTTTGACAAAGTCCGTTCGGCTGGATGGCGGAACTCTGAACAACGTTTCCGGCAGCCACACCACGGGGAGCATCACCGTTGGCGCGCATGGCCGTATCGCGAACAACGCGGCGGGAACGACTCTCACCCTTGGCAACATCACGTCGGCGGCAAATAACGGGCTCCAGTTCTTCACCGCGGGCTCGATCATTCTTGGCCAGATCAACGGCGCCGCCCCGGTGGTAGGCGCAAACAATCGGCTCGGTGTGAACTGGGTCGCCGGCCCGAACACTGCCGGCATGGGCTTCGCCACCTGGGATGGCGTCTCCGTGGGCACGCTCGCGCCGACGGTGACCAACTCGACAACGCCGACCGCGGCGGATGACGCGCTTTATACCGCGGCCACGACACTGGCGGGCACGACGACCGTAAATACTCTTACGGCCAGCGCGGATGTCATAATTCCCGCCGGCGCGACCCTGACTGTGCAAAGTGGCGGCATTATTCAGCGTGGAGCCGGCGCGGATTACACGATCGGCACGGCAAGCAACAGCGGCGGCAAGCTAACGAGCGGTTCTGCCGATGGCCGCCTGGTGTTCAATGCCACGGAAGTCATCGACAGCCGGAACACGCTTGTCCGCGCGCAGATCATCGATGCGCCGCTCGCGGGCGGTGCGTTCCGGCCGGTGATCTATCAAAAGAACGGTCCGGGCCAAAACTCTCAACAGGGCATCGATAACGGCAACAACATGGTGAACAACCTCTATAGCGGGGGCACCATCATCAATGGCGGCCGCATGGTTCCAAACGGGACCAACGCGCTCGGCACTGGCCCGGTGACCATCAATGACGGTGGCCAGCTTGCGATGTTCAACCTGACCGGCGGCACCGGGCAGGCGACCTACCTGCAGAATAATGTCGTGGCGACCGGACGCGGGGCGGGGGAGAACGGCGGATATTTTGGGGCCATCCGGGTGGGCTCGAATGCCGCGCTCACTGGAAACGTCTCGGTCTCCGGAGTGACACGCATTCACAATCAGAACGGGCAGGGGAATCTCTCGGGCGTCTTCACGGGAACCGGGACGATCCAGCACACGGGCAACAACATTACGTGGATCACGAACCCCGCGAGCACCTACACCGCGGCCACACAGCTCGGGTATCGCGACCAGACCGGCGCGATCTCGATCCTCGTCAGCAAGCTGGCGAACGGCGGTCAGCCTTCCAGCATTGGCGCCTCATCGAATGCCGCCTCCAACCTCGTCTTCGAAGTCAGCCCGAGCCTGCGCTACGTCGGAATCGGCGACAGCACGGATCGCCTGTTCACCCTCGGCGGCGGGTTCAACCTGAACGGGGCGGCGAGTGCGATCATCGATGGCTCGGGGTATGGCGCGCTCAACTTTACGAATGCCGGCTCGCTGGCCTTTGCGTCCGGCAGTTATCGCACGCTGATCTTGCGCGCGAGCAGCCTCTTCACTGGCGCCACGGTGGCCGGGGAACAGATGCCATTGAATGTGTTCGCGCCCAATCTCGGCGACCCGGCCGACCACGGCTTCGGCCAGTTGACGAAGGACGGCATCGGACGGTGGGCGATCACGGCCAACCACACCTACAGCGGAGTCACCACGGTGAACGACGGCATTCTGGTGCTCGGCAACGGAGGGACGACGGGAATGTTTGGCAACGGCGCCGGAGGGCTTGGGCCGAACCAGGTCACAATCAACAACAACGCCTCGGTTCAGCTAAACCGGACCGACAATTACACCATCCCGAATAACCTCGTTTCCGGGAATGCGAACGGAAACACGGAGGTCGTGCAGATAGGCAGCGGCGTGGTCTCGATCGCTGGCTACAACGACAATTCCAGCACTCGCGTCCGTGTGGAAAGCGGCGTCATGGAACTGGCGAAGCCCAGCAACGTGGGGATCCACGCGGCAGCGTTGTTGGCGACAATCGGGGCAAACGGAACTCTGCGTCTCGCCGGAACCGGCAACGACCAGATCTTTGACGGCGCTACGAGCGGTGTCTGGACGACCGTGCAGATGAACGGCGGCACCTTCGACATGAACGGCCGCGACGAAGCGGTGTATCGCGTCGAGGGCACGGGCACGATCACGAACACGGCGGCATCGACGACCAGCACTCTCACCCTAGGCGGCAGCCTGCTCAATGTGGGCAACGGCAGCAGCGTGATCGGCGGCGGCGTCGGCGCGACGCTGAGCAATGGCGCCGGCGTGCTCGCATTGACGAAGAACGGCACCGGAACCATTGCGCTCACCGCGGCAAATACCAACACCGGCATCACCACCGTGAACAACGGCATCCTGAGCATTGGAAACGGCGGAACGACCGGCCAGCTGGGAACCGGTGCGGTCACCGTGGCGACGAATGGCACTCTGGCGTTCAACCGCTCGAACGCGCTCGCCTTTACCAACGCGATCAGCGGCAATGGCGGTATCACCCAGCAAGGCACGGGCACCACGACGGTAAGCGCCCCGCTCGGATACACGGGAACAACCACCGTCAACCGGGGCACGCTCGAGGTGAACCTGGCGACGAATAACAACGTGCTCCCGTCCGCCGGACGGCTGCTTTTGAACGGAGGAACCGTCTCGTTTGTGGGCGGAGCCGGCGGCAGTTCGGCGCAAACGATCGGTGAACTTCGCGTGGCCGGCGGCGACATCAATGTGAATGGCTCGGCCGGACTCACCACCTTGAACCTGCCTGCCTCGTTCCTTCGCAGCCCGGGCGGAACGGTCAACTTCACGACGACCGGAACCACGGCGATCAACAGCACCGTGAGCAATGCGAATGGCGTGATCGGAACCGCAACGGCCGCGTATGCGACGTTCAACGGCAAGGATTGGGCTACCGGAACTGGGACCACGATCGGGGCGCTCCCAGCCGCGTCGTATGCAGTCGATATCGTCGCGCCGGGCAGTCACACGGATGTCTCCGCGGTGACAACGATCCCGGGCGGCACCACTGCCACTCTTCGTCTCAACACCCCGGCCGCAAACGTCCTGACGAATACCGGCGCGCTCGTGCTCGAGCAGGGTGGTATTCTGATCACGCCCGTAATGACCGCAGGGAGCGGGATTGTGGGCGGCACCATCACGGGCAATGCGGGGCTCGGCAGCGAAGTCATCGTTCACCAGAACACGACCGGCGGGGTTCCGAGCGCGACGCAAATTGCATCCACCATTATCGATAACGGCGCAAACGCCACCGGATTGACCAAGGCCGGTCCCGGAATTCTCGCGCTCGTTGGCGCGAACACCTACACGGGTGAAACTCACGTCAACCAGGGAACCCTCGCCGTCGGGGCCTTTGGCACTGCCGGGACGCTCGGCATCGGTCCTGTAGTCAACGACGCCGTCCTCGCGTTTGCGCGAACCGACTCGATCACCGTAAACAACAGCATCGCTGGCAATGGCCAGGTCGTGCAGGCGGGAGGAACCAACAGCGTGGTGCGGTTGCTCGGCGCAAATAGTTTTACCGGCGGCCTGTTGATCTCGGCGGGGACTGTCAGCGGCGATCGCGGTTTTGGCGGGGGACAAAACCTGACAAACAACGTCTTCAGCCTGGGCGGCACGACCACGCTCGCGACGGCAAACTTGGATCCGGTAAGTTCGGCGGGTGTGGGCCCGATCACGCTCGGTGACGCAAACACCGGGACGGCCAATGTGGCCTTCCTCTCGGAAGCCGGAGCCGACTTCGCCAACCCAATTACCGTGACCAGCAATGGCACGGGAACCGCGACGATCGGCTCCACGTCGGGCCCTTCCGGCGGCATTAATCCGGCCATGTTCACGGGAGCGATCCAGCTCGATCGCGCCACCACGTTCCTCGGGAACAATAACGACCGCACCACGTATGTTGGCGTAATCACGGGGAACCCCGGAACGATTACGATCAGTGGCTCGCAGGGAGGAACGAACACCGGCGGCCTGAACCGCACCACGTGGGAGAACACGAACACCTTCACCGGCAACGTGGTGATCGCGGCAAACGCCACGCTTCAGGTCGGCACAGGTGCTTTCGCCGCGTCGCGGGATCAGATTCCGGATACCGCCGACGTCACGCTAAACGCCACGTCGTTCCTGACCTTGAATGGCGACAGCGAGACAATCGGCACGCTGAATAGCACGGCCAATAACGCGCAGATTCAGTCCGCCGCGGGTGGCTCGCAATCGCTGCGGATTCTGAATGGCGGCACCTACAACGGCATTTTCAATGGCGGCAACAACACTGGCATGACGATCGAGGTTGCGGGAGGCACCATGACCTTTGGCGGAACGTCGGATAATCCGACCGGACGCCTGCGCGCTTCTGCTGGCACGACGGTCCTGGCCAAAGCAAGCACCACCGGGGTTCACGCCGCGGCGGTGGACCTCACCATCGCGGGCGGCACAGTGCAAATTGCCGGGACGTTTGGCGGCACGGCGCCTAACTACGGCGCCGGCGTCACAATCCCTGCAAACTTCCGGGATCAAATTTACGATGGCTCGGCGGGCGCATCTTCGGCGGTGGTGCTCAATAGCGGCACGCTCGATCTCAACGGCAACAGCGAAGGCTTTGGGCGGCTCGACGGTTATGGCGGCACGGTGACAAACGGCATCGCGGCCACCACGAGCACGCTCTTCCTCGGCACGGCAAATATCAGCAACCTGGCGACGGCCGGCTTTTTTGGAAATATCCAGGACGGCGCGGGCACGATTGCTCTCGGCAAGGTGGGCACAGGCATTTCGATCTTCGCGGGGAACCTCACGCACACCGGCGGGACAAGCATCTACTCCGGGGCACTCCAAATCGGAAACGGCGGCAATACCGGCACGATCAGCGGAAACGTGAACCTGGTGAATGCCAACGCTTCGAGCTTCATCGTGAACCGAAGCGGCTCGGTGACACTCCCGGGCGCCATCAGCGGCGGCGGACCGGTGATTCTGAACGGCACCGGCGACGTTTTCTTCACCGGCGCCAATTCCTACACGGGTTCGACCACGATCAACGCAGGCGCCTTGCACGTCGGCGATGGGGGGACGACCGGTGAGCTTGGCTCCGGGAACGTGACGGTGCGAGGAAACCTCATCTTCCAGCGGAGCAACGCGCTCACTATTTCCTCGGCCATCGCGGGAGATGGCAAGGTTTTGCAGGACGGAACGGGAACCGTGACCTATACGGGAATTGCTTCCCACCTGGGCGGCACGTTCGTCGACTCCGGAACGCTGTTGGTGAATGGCAGTGTGAGCGGAACGACGACGGTGAACGGCGGCACCCTGGGCGGCATTGGAAACTTGGGAATCGTCAACGTGACCTCCGGAACCCTCGCGCCGGGCGGCTCAGTCGGCCTGTTGAACACCGGGAACCTCGCATTCAGTGCGGGCTCAACGTTCGCCGTCGAAATCGACGCGCTCGCGAGCTACGACGCGGTCAACGTCACCGGAACCGCTGCGCTCGGCAACGCCACGCTGAGCCTGTCGGGCAGCTACGCGGCGCTCGGGTTCGGCGATTTGTTCTTCATCGTCCGCAATGATGGAAACGATGCGCTCTCCGGCACTTTCCAGGGTTTGCCGGAAGGCGGGACCGTGTTCGCCACCGGGGGGCAGCGCTACCTGATCAGCTACACGGGCAACTTCGACACGCTCAGCGCGACGGGCGGCAATGACGTGGTCCTTACCGCGGTTCCGGAGCCGGGTTCGATTGCCATGCTGCTCGGCGGACTCGGCCTGCTTTGTGCCCGACGCCGCCGCGAAAGCTGAGCAAGCAGGGGCGCCACGGGAAATGCCGTTGAAGGACTCCACCGAAGTTTGATCGCGATGCTCTCAGCGTGACGGCGAGAGAAAATGAGCCTGATCGTGACGCCCGCGGCGGGCAATAACGCCGGCGGCGATATTCATCCATTCGGGCCGAAAGGCCGCAATCAGAACTCGATCTTGGGAGTTACGGTGCGAAGATCGCCGCGCCGGCATGAAGAACCACATCTTCCATTCCTCCCTGGCGACGGCGGTGGTGATAGCGACCGCCATTTCGCTTTGGTTTGCCCAGCAGGTGTCAGCAAAAGATGGGGCGTCAAACGACGGAACGGCGGAAGGGAAACATCGAGCTGCGATCGCGCGGTTTCTGGAGGGACCGATTCAGCGACTGGAGTTGGAGTTGAACGACGACGGCGTTGAAGCGCTGCGGAAAGCGCCGAGACGATACGTTGAAGCGACGATTCGCGCGGACGGAAAAGTCTACCGAGGCATGGCGGTAAAGCTGAAAGGGGCGGACGGAAGCTTTCGGCCCATTGACGAGAAACCCTGTTTCACGATCAATACCGACAAGTTCAAGGGTGGAGAGCGATTCCATGGGTTGAAGAAGTTTCACCTTAACAACGCGCGGGAGGACTCCTCCTTCCTCAGGCAAATGGTGGCGGGTGAAATGGCGCGTGTGGCGGGCGTTCCGGCCCAGCGATGCGCTCATGTGCTGGTCCGACTGAATCAGCGGGACCTCGGCCTCTATGTGCTGGCGGAAGGGTACACGAAGGATTTCCTGGCGCAGTTTTACGGCGACCCCACGGGGGATCTATATGAGGGCGGGTTTTGCAAGGATATCGATGAGGGGCTGATCAAGGATGAAGGCGATCCGAAGGACTTCAAAGCAATCGAGACGCTGCTCGCCGGTTGTCGGGAGGAAGACGCCGCCAAGCGATGGGCCAAGCTGAGTGCCATCCTGGATACGGATCGCTTCGCGAGCTTCCTCGCGGTGGAGGCGTTGGTGGGAGTGGGCGATGGCTATGATTTCTTCCGGAATAACTACCGGGTGTATCACGACCCGAAGTCCGGGCGACTTTCCTTCATTCTTCACAGCATGGATCAACCGCTGAGCGACGCCGGTTTTCCCATCCAACGCTCGCCTGCGAGCATCGTCGGGCGCGCTTTCGTGAGCTGCCGGGAAGGCCGCGACCTCTACCGAGAGCGCGTAGGGGAATTGTACGAAAAGATTTGGGGGAAACGTGACTGGCCGGCCCGAATCAAGGAAGCCGGGGAGAAAGTCCGAACCGCTGTCGGTCCGGCTCGCGCCGGCGAACTGGGGGATTCGATCGAGGAATTGCGGAAGATTGTGGCCGATCGAAAACGCGCAATTGCGGAACAACTGGCTCAACTGCCGGCGCCATTAAAGTTTGCCGCCGATGGCACGGCGCAAATTGTCAGCGGTTGGGCGCCCAAACAGGAAGGTGATGCGCGTTTGGAACACTCAAAGGTCCAGGGAAAGGATTGCCTTCGTGTCATTGCGGAAGGACAGGCCCAGGCCTCATGGCGCCGATCGATTCGGTTGGATGCAGGCCGATACCGGTTCCATGCCCGAGTAAAAACCGTCGGAGTTCGGGATGGAGACGGCGTGGGGCTTCGGATCTCGGGTCGTGACCCGGCGGGCGAATGGCTCGCGGGTGACTCGGATTGGAGGGCGATCGACTATGAATTCGAGGTCCCAGACGAAGGCGACGAAGTGGTCCTCGTCGCCGAATTGCGCGCCCGCCATGGAGAAGCATGGTTTGCGGCGGATTCCATGCGGCTGGTCAGGGCGAACTGAGGGTTGCGGGTCCGTGGAATCCGGCGCTCGCAATACAGTGCCAGGCAGACTCCAGCCTGCGCGGGAGAATTGCAGCGCGCAGAATTCTCTGCGTCTCCATAACCTCTTTTGGCAATTGCTCATGCGCAGCCGGCTGTCTTCGCGAGCCCGCCTATCGTCGAGCGGAACGCCTGATCGAACTAGTAGCTGATCGAAACCTCGATCCAGTGCTTATCCCGGTAGATGCCATTTCGCCACGCCGTGGCCGTGCCACCGAGTGCTGCCACGGTGTTCGCCACCGTCCTTCCGAGAACGGTCTGGCCCGGTGGAATTCCGAGGGCGAGCTGTCCAAGGGTCGGCTGGTCCGAGAGGATGTTTGCGACGCGAATCGTTTTTGGTTTTCGGGCCCCGGCGATTAGCAGGGCGTCCGCGAGCATTGCGCCGGCGGAGCCCTTTGGCTGCGCAGGATCCCGAAAGATATCCGTAACCACCACGCCATCGCGGGTGATATCGAAGAGCGCGAAGGCTTTTTTAAAACCGGGCCATGTCACCTTGAAGCCGTCGGGGTGGGGTTCTACGTGAGGGTTTCCTCTCATACGCTTCAGATCTTTGCCGAACCCCGGCTGCGAGTTGAAGGACTTTGTGTACTTCGCGGCTGGTTGTGTGGCGACCCATGCGAAGGATACACCCAATTGGGGGGGATGATCTGAACTGAAGCAGCACGTACGGTTTGCGCACATGAAGACGACCCCTCGGGCTTCTTTCCACCCTGCAACATCGCGTCGCGTTAGCGCCCTTCGCCGGATCTGCGCCGGATCCATTGCGATATTCGCGGGAATCGCATCTGCGCAAACCACGGCAACGAAGGCCGACAACCAAGCCGATTTGAGCCTGGCTGCGTCCTGGGTCGGTGGTCTCGCGCCTACTGCTACGGACATCGCGCTTTGGGATTCGACGGTGATCACCGCGAATACCGTCTCGCTCGGGGCTGATTTGAACTGGCTGGGTTTGCGCATCACCAACCCAGGCGGCGCCGTCACGATCAATGCCGGAAACAACCTGACACTGGGTTCGTCCGGAGTCGATCTCTCGCAGGCCACGCAGGACCTGACGCTGAATAATGCCGTCACGTTGGGGGTCACGCAAACCTGGAGCGTGGGTGCGGGCCGAACGCTGACCGTGGGCGGTGCCATCGGAGACGGCGGCTCCTTCGTTGGCCTGACGAAAGTCGGCGCGGGCACTCTCGCGCTGAGTGGAAGCAATACATATTCCGGCCCGACGGTGGTAAATCGCGGCACCCTTCTGCTGAACTTCGCGCCGGCGAGCGCGGCGGACCAAAACATCATCAGCGCAAGCTCTGCACTCACCGTGGCAGGGGGCACCCTCACGGTGCAGGGAGCTGCCAGTGAGACGAACACGCAGGCCTTCTCTGCAACGACCTTCGGCGCGGGGCTCACGACGATCAACGTGAGCTCGGGTGCTAACGGGCAGACCACGCTGGGTTTGAGCGCAATTACTGCGGCCATCGATTCGGTGGTGCGCATCAATAGCACCGGGACAATTACCGCATCCGGCGCAGTCACGCGGGACTTTGGCATTCTCGGCGGCGGAGGCTCGGTCGGAATCAACGTTGCCACCGCAGGCTTTGCCACCATGGGCCTGGATGATTTTGCCGCGCTCAGCAATGGAAGCATCGTCGGGGGCAATACAGTCGCGGGATTTTACCAGACGACGTACGGCGCCAATTTCGACATGACCTCGAACACGGTCCTGGCAAATGGGGTGGCGCAACGAGCGGCGACGGTGGTGCGGTTCAACACGCCCACCGCCACGACGCTTACTGGCGGCACGAGCAATCTCATCACGTTCACCACCGCGCTGATCACGCCCAACATGGGCGCGAATAACGCGAGCCTCACCGGCGCCGGAACCTGGCAAATCATCCGCCAAACCAACCCGAACGGCCCGCAGCAGGGGACGATCTGGCAAAATAATCCGCTCGGCTTCTATAGCGTGACGATTCCCATCACGGATGGACGCGAGGGAACTCTGGATCCCTCGCGCTTGGTCAAGGCCGGAGCCGGCACTGCGGTCTTCAGCGGCGCGAATACGTACACGGGGCCGACGTCGATCTATGAAGGCGCGCTGATGATTACCGCGGACAACAATCTCGGCGGCGCGAATGCGCCAGTTCTGTTGCGCGGCGGAACACTGTTCGGAAACGCGGCCTTCTCCACAGGCACCACGAGAGGTTTCACCGTCGAAGAGAATGGCGGGCTCGCCGCCTCCACGGGGAACACGATGACCGTGAGCGGCCTCATCGGTGGCACGGGCACACTGCTTATCGGTTCTTCAACTCTCACCGGAACCGGTCCCGGCACGGCGAATCCGACTCCAATCGTCGGTGACGGCAAGGTCTCTCTTACCGCGGACAATTTCTACTCCGGCGGCACGCGCGTGAGTTTTGGCACAGTGGTCATTTCCGGCATCAATGCGCTGGGCGGGGCGAATTTTGGCGGCCTTGCGTTGTCCAATGGGGGCGCGCTCCAATTCGCGAGCACTTTGACATCCGGAAGCGACGTCACGATTGGGAGCGGACTGGTCCTCGGCGTCGGCGGAGGGGTGATCGATACGAACGGCAACAACGTTGCATTCGCCAATGGCGCGCGAGGGTCCGGAGGGCTTACGAAGGCCGGCGCAGGGACGCTTACACTCAATGCCGCGAGCACATATTCCGGCAATACGATCGTGAACGGTGGCACGCTCAGGATCGCGTCGCCCATCGGTTCGGCCACCGGCTTGGGGAATATCACGGTCAACAGTGGCGCAAGCCTGGCGGGCGTCGGAACTCTTGCCGGAGCGGTAACGATCAACGCGGGCGGAATTCTGGAACCCGGCAACGGAGTCGGCACTTTGACGCTGCCAGGGTTGACGCTCGGAGCGGATTCGCTCTTGAAGTTCGAGTTCAATGCTTCCCCCGCGAATGATCTGATCCAGGTGACCGGGCTGAATGGCCTCAATATCAATGGTGGCAAAGTGAACGTGCTCGTGGAAGGCACGGGCAGCCCTTTCGCCACCGCCGGCACTTACAACCTCTTTTCATTCAATGGCGCGATCCAGGGTGTCGGGACGAGCGCCTTCGCGGTGGTGAATCCCGCCGCAGGGTTTGCCTATACGTTTGGCACCAGTGCCAACTTCATTACGCTCACGGTTGCCACGACCGGGTTGGTCACCACTTGGGCGGCGCCGGCCGGCGGGAGTTGGAACACCGCTGCGAACTGGAACAACGGCGTGCCCAATGAGATTGGGGCGACCGCCATTTTCGGCAATGCGCTGACGTCCGCCGGGGTTGTGACGATCGACGGTAGCAAGACGATCGGGAGCGCCACATTCGATAGCTCGAACAACTATACGATCAGTCCGGGCACGGGTGGCTCGTTGACGTTCCAGGTGAACACGGGTTCCTCGAACCTGATGGTTCCAAGGGGTAGTCATACGATTAACACGCCTGTGGTGCTTGGCTCGAATCTCATTGCCGAAGTTGGGCTCGACGCATCGTTGTCTCTCGCTGCCGGTGTAAGTGGCGCTCGCGCCTTGACGAAACGCGGCGAGGGCGTGCTCGTGTTGGGAGCCGCGAATACGTATTCAGAGGGAACGACGCTCGAGGGCGGCACCATTGGCATCGGCAATGACGTTTCGCTGGGAAATGGCGCGGTGCTTATTTCGAACTCGGCCACGTTGCGCGCGGACGCGGCTGCGCTCACCATCGGAAATAGCGTCGCGATCGGTGCCGGAGCTACTGCGACGATCGATACCCAGGCAAACAACGTAACGCTTTCCGGTGCGATTTCCGATGCTACTGCCGGCGGCATTCTGCGCAAACGCGGCACAGGTTCGCTCACGCTGACTGGGGCGAATACCTACACCGGTGGCACGATTATCAATGGTGGCACTTTGATCGTGAACGGCATTGCTGCGCTCGGGACGGGTGCCCTCACGTTTTCGGGTGATTCGACGCTTCAGCAGCTGGGGAATCTCACGGTGCCGAATGCAATTAACCTGAACGCGGGAGTCACGGCGACGTTTGACACGAACGGCAGCGATACGACGCTGAACGGCAACGTGGGCGGAACTTCCGGCAGTCTCACCAAGACGGGCGCGGGCTCGCTGGCCTTGGTCGGAAGCAACAATTTCGGAAATAGCGCAGGCGCAGCGTTGCGGGTGAACCAAGGCACCGTGATCTTCGGATCGGCCGCCTCGATTCCCGCGAATTTGGGTGTGGTGCTGAACGGGGGCACATTGGACCTGAACAGCTTTTCCACGACGATCGGATCTCTTTCGGGAACGGGTGGGATCATTACGGATAATGCATTCGTCGGAGGAACGACCACGCTGACCGTCAATCAGAGCGGCAACACCACGTTTGCCGGAACGATCAATAACGGTCCCGTGCAGATGCTCGCCCTCACGAAGACGGGCACTGGGACATTGGCGCTGAGCGGCAACAATACGTTCACCGGCGGCGTGAACGACAATGCCGGTATTCTCCAACTGGATACAGGCGGTGTCATTACCGCTTCGCAACTCTCGGTAACCGGCGGCGGAACATTCACCGTGAATGGCGGCATGCTATTCGTAAACGGGACCACAAACCTGAACAACACCGGTGGCGCGGTGCTGCAGGTGATCTCCGGAAGCGCGAGCCTCAACGGCGCCGTCACCGCGACCGCGAATACCACAGGAAGATACTTGCTCAATGTCCAGGCAGGGAATTTAACCGCCCAGAGTCTGACTCTCGGCCGCACAGGCTTGAACTTCTCCGCGGAACCGGCCGCAGGCTCAACGACGGACGGGCTCTACGTGCAGGGTGGAGCAGTCGATGTCACCGGCGCGCTGGCGATGGGCACGATCAGTGGAGCAAACTCGTCGGTCTCGACCCGCCTCGACGGCGGAAGTCTCACAGTCGGTGGAGCCGTTACCATCGGACTGAACAATGGCGGACGCTGGTCGATTTTGGATGTAAATGGCGGGAACCTTACATCGACGGACGCGACCAGCGGAGTTCTGGTCGGCGGTCCTTTTTCCGGAAGCGCGATCCTCTTGGTGCGCGCAGGCACCGCGACCGCTGAAAGGATTGAGCTGACCAGCCTGACCGGCGCGACGAGTGTGCTGAGCGTCAGCGGCGGTTCGCTCTACGTCGGAAGTGGCGGCATCGTGCAAGGCGCAGCAAGCGCCGGCGCCATCGCGGCACGCATGGGGACGGCGACCGTTGGCGCAAAATCCAATTGGACGTCCTCACTGCCGATCAGCCTGACCGGCTCCACCACCTTCCGCGCAGCAGATGCGGGAAATAATCCGCGCGACATTACGCTGGCCGGCGTCCTTTCGGAGTTTGGCTCAATCGTGAAAACCGGCGACGGCTCATTGGCTCTCTCCGCCGCGAATACCTATTTTGGAGGCACAACGATCAATGCCGGCGTGGTCACCATCAATGCGCTCGCAAACGGTGGACTGCCGAGCGGGATTGGTGCTTCGAGCGCGGACTCGTTCAATCTCGTGCTCAATGGTGGAACGTTGCGCTACACCGGGGGGGCGACGACTACGGATCGGTCGTTCAACGTTGGAAGCGCGGGCGCCACGATCGACGCTTCCGGCACGGGCGCGTTGAATTTCGTAAACGCCAGTGCCCTGGGCTTCGTGGAGGTCGATGCTCCGCACCTTCTCACGCTGACTGGGTCCAATACTGGGGACAACACGCTTGCGGCCGCGCTTGCGGATGCCGGTGCCAGCCCAACTTCGCTGGTCAAGGATGGCGTCGGCACGTGGGTGCTATCCGGCTCCAGCCTCTACAGCGGCCCGACGACCATCAGCGGGGGATTGCTGAAAGTGATGAATATCACCGGATCTGCGACAGGGTTCGGTCCCGTGGCGGTAAACAGCGGCGGCGCGCTCGGCGGTTCCGGAGCGATTAGCGGTTTGGTCACGCTGAATGGCGGAGCTCATATCGTCCCCGGTAGCAGTGTTGGCACGTTGACCGTCGGCGGCCTGACCCTCGCGGCTGGTTCCATTCTCGATTTCGAATTCAACGGAGCACCCGCAAATGATCGAGTGAGTATTTCCGGAACCAATGCGCTCACGATCAATGGCGGCGGTTTCAACCTTTTCGCTGAAGGCTCGACGAGCAAATGGACGACGCCGGGGACGTATAACCTGCTGCAGTACGCCGGCACCCTCGGTGGCAGCGCGAGTAACCTTTCCGTGCTCAATCCACAAAACGGGCTCTCCTATACCTTCGGCGCAAGCGGCGGTTTTGTTACGCTCACGATCGGCACGAACGTGATCTTTTCGAACTGGGTGCCCACAGGCGGCGGCAGTTGGAATACGGTGGCAAATTGGAGCAGCGGAATTCCAAATGCCGCTGATGCCGCGGCAAACTTCCTGGGCGCGCTCACAGCCGCGGGAACCGTTACGCTCGACGGGAGCAAGACGGTAGGGACGGTTCAATTCAACAATAGCAACAGTTATACAGTCGCCAGCGGCACCGGGGGGACGCTGACGCTCAGTGTCGGATCCGGCTCCGCGCAGGTCACGAACTTGAACGGCAATCATACGATTAGCGCGCCGGTGACCCTCGCGAGCAGCGCCGCAGTGGACGTGAGCAACCCGGCCGACACGCTGAGCTTCACGGGAACGATCGGCGGCACAGGTTCACTGACCAAGAACGCCGGCGGCGTGCTTCGCCTTTCGGGAACGAATACGTTCAGCGGCGGCATCATCCTAAATGGCGGTGTAGTCGAAGTTGCGAGTAATGGCGCGCTGGGATCCGGAACCGTTTCGATCAATGGCAACGGAACCTTGCGCGCTGGAGCAGTCGGTCTCGCTGTGCCGAATGCGATCCTCATCGGGAATAACGCGACTGCGACCGTCGATACCGGCGCGGAATCGATGGCCCTCACCGGCTCGATTGGCAGCACGAATGCAACTGGCACCCTCGCGAAAACGGGCTCTGGAACATTGTCGACCAGCGACGCGAACACCTACGCTGGCGCAACGATCATCAATGCTGGCGCGCTTGCAGCAGGCCTGCTCGCGGACGGCGGACTCGCGAGCAGCATCGGGCAATCGAGCAATTTGGCTGCGAATCTTGTGATCGACGGTGGCGCGCTGCGCTATACGGGTCCCGGGGCGAGCACCGATCGCCTTTTCACCGTGGGAGTGAATGGCGCAACGCTCGATGCCGCAGGAACAGGGCCAGTGACGTTTTCCAATCCGGGGCCCGTCGCGTTTTCCGGCACGAATACCGCGTCGAACCTCACTTTGACCGGCTCGAACTCTGGCGCGAACACCCTTGGCGCCGTGATCGCGAATAATGGGACGGCGGCAACGTCGTTGAGCAAAATGGGTCCGGGCAATTGGGTCCTTGGCGGCGCAAACACTTTCACCGGCGACACGACGATCGCAGGCGGTCTTCTAAGCTTGGGCAATCCGCTCGCCTTGCAGCGCAGCACCCTCAGTTACTTCGGCCAGGGCGGCGCGCTGGCTTTCGATTCTCTCACCGCCGCGACGCTCGGTGGATTGACCGGGACGCAAAACCTGGATCTTTCGAACAACTTCGCCGTGCCCGTGGCACTCACGGTTGGGGCGAACAATGCGAGCACCGTCTTCGCCGGGGCGCTGACCGGAGTTGGTTCACTCACCAAGACCGGAAACGGTGTCCTCACCCTCGCGGGGCAGAGCACATTCACGGGCACCACCGCGATCACCGGCGGTGTGCTCCGATTGGCCGCGACAGACGCTGTCAGTCCGCTTTCCGCGATCACGGTGAATGTCGCCGGCGGTTTGCAATTGAGCAACAACGTGACTCTGAACAGCGGCGTGACCGCTGCCGTCGGCGCGAGTGAGTTCGTGGATGTGCCCGAGGCCGGCGCCACGGCCACGCTGGCGGGACCACTGGGTGTGGCGGGCGGCGGAAATCAATTCCGCCTGGGCATCACGGCGGGCTCGACACTGAACGTGACGGGTTCGCTCAATTTCGGAAATGCCGGCAGCATTATCTTCGTCACACGCGGCAATATCGTTTTCGGCGGAGGCGCCACGATCAATTCGGCACCTGGCATAACCTTTGGGCGTTCGACGCAGGCGCTGAACGTCACCTTCAAGGACAACACGGTCGCGAACATTTACGGTGGCAGCGGGTTTGGTGGAGGTCAGGCAAATCCGACCATCACGATGACCATCCAGGACAATGCCGTGGTGAATTTCAACGCGGGTCTCGATTTGAACGCGAGCACCGCGGCGCCCAATCAAACGACGCTGAATCTGAATGGTGGAACCTTGGGTGTGAGCGCGTTTTTCAAAAACAGCGTTGCGGTAAATCAACTGACCTCGGTGAACTTCAACGGCGGCACATTGCGCGCCGCCTCGAGCACCGCGACATTCCTTCCCGCGTTCAGCGGGCTTACCGCGAACGTGCAGGCTGGGGGAGCGAAGATTGACACGAACGGCTTCGATATCACGGTCGCTCAACCGCTCGTGCATGATGGGGCAGTCACGACCGACGGTGGCCTGACGAAGCTTGGAATCGGAACCTTGGTCCTCGCCGGCGATTCGACGTTCAATGGCCCGACGCAAGTGAACGCAGGAACGCTTATCGTTAATGGAGGTTTGAGCGGCACTTCGGCTGTCGCTGTCACCGGCGCATCACTCGGCCTGGGAAGCGCAAACCGAATTAACGACAGCGCCGCAATTACCCTCGGCACCGCCGGTGTTTTCAACACGGGCGGCTTCAATGAGACGGTCGGTACCTTCGCCTTGAGCGGGGACGCGACCATCGATTTGGGGGCTGGCGCAAGTGTCCTGCATTTCGCAAGCAGCGCGTCCATGAACTGGGGTGCTGGCATCTTGACCATCGCAGGCTGGAATGGCCTCGCTACCGGCCTTGGCCAGGACGAGATCTTTTTCGGAACAAGCGCGACCGGGCTCACCTCCGCGCAAATCTCGCAAGTGCGTTTCCTCGATCCCGCCGGTTTCGCGCCCGGCCTCTACGAAGGCCGGATCCTTGCCAGCGGCGAACTCGTCGTTGTGCCCGAACCCGCCAGCGTCGCCCTGCTCTTCGCCGGAATGGGCCTGCTGTTGGCGCGGCAGAGACGGCGCGAGTAGACTCCGCTGAAACCCGCCGGCAAAACTTTACAAAACGCGGCGAGGTAAGCCGGGAGCGCGCACGTCCACGTCGGCTACCGACTTACGGCGAAGCCGCCGATTCCTGGCGCGTAGCTTCCACGCCGCCCTATAGCGTCCGTTTGTTCCTGCACTCCGCGTCGTCTGCTTGCCGCTAAGGTCCAATTTTGTCTAAAGCCACCATTTCGCAAGAATGCGAAAACTTCCGTAACCACTTCGGTGGACGACGGTAGCAAGTCGAAACACGTCCTGCATGGATTTGCGCCAGACTTTCCCAAGTCCAAACGTGTCCTGCATCGACTTGCGCCAGAGTTTCCCAAGTCAAAACGTGTCCTGCATGGACTTGCGCCAGAGTTTCCCAAGTCGAAACGTGTCCTGCTTCGACCTGCGCCAGACTTTCCCAAGTCGAAACATGTCCTGCATCGGCCTGCGCCAGAGTTTTCCAAGTCGAAACATGTCCTGCATCGACCTGCGCCAGACTTTCCCAAGTCAAAACATGTCCCGCATCGACTCGCGCCAGAGTTTCCCGAATCCAAACGTGTCGTGCATGGACTCGCGCCATACTTTCCGGAGTGCCGAACGTGTCCCGCGCAGAGTGGAGAACGCTAAAACCGGCCATTTGAAGCCACCGCCAGCTGTAGTCGTGGCTACAGCTTGAATGGGCACTCCCATAGGTGCCGGCCTGACGAAGGCGGCAATTTTTACTGCTCCATGGCACAAGCCAGCCACAATCTTCCGCTTCCCTCTAATTTGCCCTGTCGTTATGCTGCTGCTTCGTGGGCTTTACCGCGGGCGCAAATGGGCCTTTTGGTTGATTGTTCCTCTGACCGTATTCGGCTCCTACAACGCTACGGACACTCTCAGTATGATGGCGCCAGGCGCAGGCCGGATCATGTTTTTGGGGCAGGGGTGTTCTTCAGGCGCTTGCAGTGATTTGCCTCTTTCTCACCCTCACGCCTTTGATTTTATCCACCACCTCCGGAATGCTAACAAATCGACGCAGCAGACAGTCATGAGCCCCGCACTCTGGGTTTTGCTTGGATCATCTCCCCGGCTCATGCCTGCTGCTGATTTCGCGCGTTAGGCGCCATTCCACAATCCACACCAAATGATCACACTAAATGTTTTTGTCCGAGTGAAGCCTGAGCATCGCGAGGATTTGCTTGAGGTTGGACGCACCCTCTTTGCGGCACTCGCGAAGGAACCAACCTTCATTGATGCTTGGATTAATGCCGACGTCGATCATCCTGACCTAGTTGTCGTGTATGAACGATGGAACGAAACCAAGGAGTCGTTCATGCAAAGCATCCTGCCAAAGCCTTATTATGCTTCATATCTCGCTCTGTTGGAAAAGGTCGGCCTTGGCCGCGAGATTTTCTGGTTGGAGGAGCGTGGTGCGTGGCGCGCTGCGACATCCCGATGACGCCTAACGAGAGCACTCCAGCGAACCGCCCTGGGCGGCGGCGGTTACCCAGGAACCAGCGCTTGCTTTCGCCCAGGTCGGTCGCTGAGTTTCAGCGTTAGCCCCTTAGCAGCAATCATGCGGCTCTTCCGAATCATTCTGACGCTCGTCGCTTTTTCGGTAGTGCTCGGTCGCGCCGAGGCTCCTCCATTTTTTCCGGGCCAACACGATGGAGAAGGCGCGAAACTCCTGCGGAGGATGTCGCAGGTCATCCCGTTGCGAACCACGCGTCTTCAGACCGTGGCTCCCGAGTTTGCCATCGAAAAGCGCGCTGGACTGACGTGGACTGACGCCGTCGCGGAAGCCGATGCTAACTACGGAAAGAAAGATCCAAAACGCTTCGCCTTTCTCCGAAGATACCTCGTACGGGGATCACCGGAGATAAACTTAGCCGACCTGCACTCGACGATGTCAGCTGGCAACGGAGCTGGCTCGCGACGTTCCGTTCATTACTCTCTCCACGGCCCGTTTGGCGCTTCACTCATTGGAATCGGCGTCTATCTTGACGAAGGAAAACTCTCCGCCGACCCAACGCTAGTTCTTCCCAGCGTCACGATCGATGGCATGACTTACAGTTACCTGACTTTCGACTCAAATGATCGACTCATCCGAGCCAGCCTTCAGTTGCCGCTCAAGCCAGGTGTGTTGACGGATGGGTGGACGCTGCAGGTGAGTCAATCGATCGAGGGCGACAGCCCTTTCTACTCCCTGATCATCTACGGGCCAACTGCCGAACGCGAGTCGATCCACTTCACATCCGAGTTTGGAATCAAAGAGCGGTCAGTCAGCTACCTGGAGGGGAAGGGCATGACGGAGATCTATGAAAATGGGAAGTTACGACGGCGCGTTTATCAGAACCAACGTCAGGTTCAGGGCGGAAGGATGAGTTATATCGAGAAGGAGGAGACTTTCCCGTGAAAAAGCGGGCTAACGAATCACTGCAGCGGACGTGCCGGAGCCGGGCACTCTGCCGTTCATGAAAGACCTCTTCGCGGCTCCGGCACGCCGCTGAGTTCTGAGCCGTTCGCCGACCCGGCTCCACGTGGAACCTCGCCTGGCTCGCGGCAGGCTTCAGCCGAACCTCCATCGCCGTGCCGCGCAGCAACCCGCTGCCGGTGCTGCTCGAACTGCGCAATTACCTGCGCGACAACCCCACGCAGGAGATGGCACCGCAGGGCTTCACCCTGGTGAACGCGGAAGCGCGCATCGCGGCGCTGAATGCGACGCAGCAGGTGGTCGATGCGGCCATTGTGGCGCGCAAGATCGCCGCGCAAACCGCGACGGCTCGGTAAAGCAGCTGCGCAAGCGGATGACCTGCCTGCGCGAGGAGCTGGACCTGCTCCTCGACATCGACGATCCGCGGTGGCTCGAGTTTGGGTTCACGCGACCGGTCGATAGCCGTCGCCCGGCTGCAGTAAAAGGCCTGACCGCGACGCCGGCGCTGCCCGGCACGGTGCTGGTGCAATACGCGGCGTCGGCTCGGGCCGCTAACTACCGCGTGAGCTGGAAGTCGCAGGTCGGCAGCGGTGAACCGACGGAGTTCGGCCTCTTTGCCGATCTCGTGGTGACGCTCAGTGGCTTGCCGAGCGAAACTCCGATCGTGGTGAGCGTGACGGCCCGGAACGAAGCCGGGGAAACTCAACCCGCGGAGGTCACCGTCGTTGTGCCGTAACCACCCCCGTCGTCGAGGTGGAGCTGGCGGAGAAAGGGGCCAGCGAAATGATCCAATGCAACGCGCCCGGTGCGACCAACGCCGCCGGGCGCGTTTTGCGTTTTATTCTTCACCGCGTGGCGGGCGGACCTTGCAGAAAGCTCAAGGCGCGCTACGGCGTCCGCATCTTGATCGGCGCCTTTGCTTGCAGCCGCGCGTTTTCAATCCGGCTGGTATCTCTAACGGCGAGCAGCCCGGCATTCTTCTCGCCCTCGGTGACGGGCACCGCGAGCCGCAACGTAATGTCAAAGTTCGCCGCGCCGGCGCTGCGCACGGGCGCAGTATAATTAACGCGCGGATCCGTGGCGAACGATCCGCCGACGACGTAGGTCTCGCCGTTTTCGTCGATCCACTCAGATGCATTTCCGATAAGGTCAGAAAATCCCGCCGGATTGTCTGTGACTGCCCGCAGCCACACGGAGCCATCGTTGTCAGGGGTTACCTCAGGAAACTTCGGAGCGGCACCGGGAAACGTGAGGGACTGGGGGACTGGCGCGAACGGCGTCACCGAACCGCGGTTCAACAAGCTGTATTCAGTTACTTCCTTGTCAAAGCGAGTCGCTGCAGCACCGCGCAAACGCACAGACTTTAACGAGGGTTTCTTCAGCGCCTCCGCCCATTCCGCTCGAGTGGGCAAACGAGAACCAAGAGCCGTTGCGATCTTGCGCGCCGTTTCGGCGGAAATCCATGTGACCGGGCACTTGTCGACGTTCGGCGCGAGAAAGAGCGTTCTCGGCTCGACGCGCTCGGCAGGAAGGTCTCGTTCGCTCCATCTGCGTTGAGCTGATTGGTACCATTGTTCCGCTTTTCGCCACAACCAGGGACTTGCTGCTCCTGGATTATCGCGAAAAGCAAGCGGACCGTCTTTTGGGGCATCGAGCGTAACTCCGGACGAATTGGCCAGCTCGAGTGAAGTCTCAATCGACGCAATGGCGACATTGAGTCCTTTCAGGATGTGAAATGTAATTGCGGGGCCGTTGTTGTTCCACACGAACGTCCCTTTGGTTTCAGTGATCGAACCGGCTCCGCTGGGTGCCCACTTCGAACTCTCGCCGAACTTGAAGTCTGGCTGCGTGGGTTTCTGGAGGCCCGCCGTGAGGTCTTCGATGAGTTTCCCGGTCGGGTGGTGCGCATCGAAGTCTGCTAAAGTCGTCTCAAACTCCTTCTGCGACCTGAGTGAGCCGACCGCCGTAACGAAAGCCTTCACCGCCATTTCCGCATCCGCAGTGGTCCCAGCTTTATTCAAAGCTTGATCGAGCTGCGTGAAAAGCGCTCGATATTGCTCGTCCATATCCTCCAGCGGATGGCGGATCTTGCCCTTGAAGGAAGCGATTGCCTGGGACAACGCGTTTGCGTCATCGGTAGCGAGTGCCTGTTGCACGCGCAGCTCCAGGCCGCGCAGCTCTTCTTCCAATTTCGCGCGCTCACGGGCATCAGGGCGCCGCGCGATCTGCGCCTTTGCGGCATCCAAATCCGCGGTCCATTTTTTCAGGATTTGCTGGTCTGGCTTCAGCGAAGCTTTGATCGCATTTGCCCAAGCTTGCGGCCATTGATCCGCGACTTTCGCCTCCTTGAAGTCTTTCAGGCTCGCGATGGCCTTCTTCCAGGCGTCCGGGTGAATGTTGCCTTCACTTTCGCGGGCAACTTTATCAAAGCTCGCCAGGCTCGCCGCGACAGCCGAAGCCCTTGCTTTGGCCGTTTTGATATCGCTCGAGCTTTCGATCCTCCACGAGGCCCAATCTTTGAAGGTTGGAAGCCCTTCAATCTTAGCCGGTGAGGAGATCGGAGCGGAGGCGAGAATCTGCGTCCAGGCGCTCTCCAAGAGATTCCCTTCCTTAAGCGCTTCGGCCATTTGGCCGATGTTCAGCGCCACATTCATGAGAACCTCGGGTTTCGCCTCCAACCCTTGCGCCGCGAGCTCGTCATACGCATCGGTTTGGAGTCCGCGGGCAAGCGCCTGCCAGTTCCTCTCCGGAGCGTTCCACTTCATGGCAAGGCTGGCGAGCTCGGCGGGAACGCGCCAGTTGTAGATGAGCTGGCTCGCGATTTCAGAATAACTAGGCGTTCCTTGTTTTGCGCGCTTAAGAGAGCCATCCCCGGCCGGATAGGCTGTGGCGTCCGGAATCTTCATGGCGATCTGCGCCGGTGTGGGGGGCGGGGGAGGCAGGTCTTTTTGATCCACAATTTCAGGAGCCTTCCTGAAATAGAAAAACGCGCCCGCTGAAATCCCTCCCAACACGAACAATACTGCCAGCACGAGCCCGACTCGCGATTTGCGCTTCTTTGGCGTCGGAACGGTGAATTGCGAGCTTGGACCGGACGATGTGCTGTGCGGCGCAACCGGCACTTCAACCGCCTTCTCTGCCAGCGTATTCAGAGCCTTGAGATCGGCTACCGCGCGCTTGAGTCCTTCCTGTCCTTCTCCGCGTTGCGTGAGGAGCATACGGTTGGTAAACTCCCGCCAATCGTCGGCATGATCGGCCAGGGATTTGCTCCACTCCGGAGACCTCTCGAGAGGCGGGGAAATGAACCCGACGCGCACCGACTGGCGGACCAATTGATAGATGATCAGTCCCAGCGCCTGCAGGTCAGGAAAGTACCGAAGGTCCTGCGACGGTGGTGCAAGGTCCGTCAGGATCACCTCACCTTTCTGGTCGAGAAGGATGTTCCCGGCAGTCAGGTTGCCGTGTGGACGTTTGAATCTGTCACGAAGTTCTTCCAGCGCTTTCAGGATTCCGGTGACGAGGAATCGAAGGCGATCGTGATCAATGGCGCTCCCGGCTTGGATACACTCAGCCAGGGAAACTTCGTAGTTGAGATTAACGGTGTAAGCGTGCCCATTTTCGGCAACGCCGAAGTCCAAAACCGGTGCCACGCGGCGGCACCCGCTGGCGGTGGCAGTCTGTTGTTCCGCTGCCGATTGGAGGAAAGCGCAAACGTGCGAACGATCTGTGTATCGCGAATACCGGATGACGAGCCGGTGATCACCGGCTTCATCACCCGCAAACGCCGAATAGTACGTCGCAGTGCGTCCCCAACCGATTTGACGGTCGAGCGTGTAGTCCCCGCATTTCAGCATCGCCTGCGCGGGTTGCCCGTTGTGCCTAACCAGAAGTTATTTGGTCGGCGAAACGGTGAGACCGGTCTGGGCGACGTTCACTCGCATGGTAGGCGTCACCTTGCGGCCATTGTACGAGCCTGAGAGCGGGATCGTCTTGCGGCGAGCGTCCGCATCTCCTGAAGCATCGGCATGCCCGCCCGGAAGGTGAGCGAGCACCACGACCTTGCTGCCCATTCCGCTTACCGACACGGATTGCGTGGCGGGGCCCGAACCAAACCGCACCGTCTTCGGGTTCGACGTGCTGCGCACGGAGTTTCCTGGCAGAAAGTACTGGCTTACCGGAACCGACTGCACCGCCGGACTGTCCGAGACAACATCCACTTGAACCGAAGCTGACGCCATGGCGCCATCCGCTACGATTTCGAGGGTTTTTACGGAGGAACAGCCACTCACGATCAAACCGGCCGACAGCAAGGAAAACAGGTGTTTTTTCATGGCAGATGGATTGATCGAGCAGTGAACTCTTCCGGCCGTCCTGCCTCAAGCCTAAAGTCAAACCTATTGGTGAGACGGGTCAAAATGTGGTTGCCTTTTCTCCCTGTTCTTAAGAGAAGCGAAACATCGTCCCCGGTTCCTTTGAGGAGTAGTTTCTGAGATCGAAGCTTCGTGCCTTTTCAACCCGACATATAGTTCATGAAGGTAGTCCGTGCTCAACGTAACGCATTTTTACTGGCATTGGTTTACCTGGCAGCTGCGGCAAACGCAGTGACGCACGCGCAAACGGGCGGCTCTACCCCGGAACGAAAAGCTCCAAAGGCGAAGGTGGTGCCGAAATCCGGAGCGCACGCCGGGGCGAAGAAGGATACGGCGGCGCAAAGTCAGGGCGAAAAGAAGGCCGCAGCTTCCGCAAGCGGCGGGACGGTAACGCAGGCGCCGAAAGCAAAGGTTGTGGAGCCGGCAAAGTCCACGCAGGCGGCAAAAGATTCCAAGGCGAAAACGCCCGAAACCGCTCCGGTTGCCAAAGGCGGTCAGTCCTCCGCGAAACCGGCGGAGAAGTCGGGCACGAAAGGCGCAAAGAAGACTCCGGATAAAACCGCGCCGAAAGAGAAGAAGGAGCCCGAAGCTAAATTCATCGCATCGCCGCCAAAGCCGCGGGAAGCTACCCCGGATTCCGCTACGCCTTCAGCTCCGGCTGCCGCAGACCAGGCAGTTCAACCTACCCCTCCCAAGACCACGCCGGACTTTCGCCCGCAGATCCCGGCGCCGAGCACAGCCGCCGGCAATGTTCCGAGCCAGCCGCAGGTCACGCCGGCCGCGGGCGATGCCGCATCGGCAGCGGCGGTTCCGAGACCGGATACCGCGCCCATGTTGCCTCCGCTGCCTGCGGAGGGCACGCCCGGCGCGGCTCCCACTGACGCGCCTTCGCAGCTTTTTGCGCCGTTGCCGGATCCCATTGGCATCCCAATGCCGTTTGGAGGAATGGTGCCTCTTCCGTCGACAAAGAGACTCGAGCGCGTCCCAGGTCCCCAAGTTTTCAGGGTAGGGAAGTTTGTCGTGAAGTATGGCACGGATATCCGGAAGCGGAATCCGCGGCTCCCGACCGAAGAAGAGTTGGCCAAAAGTCCGGTGGAACTCCTGCAGGTTGGCGGCGTCTATTACCACGTTCCTCAACCGCAAAGCACGGATCGCTTCAAAAAGGCCGCTGACCCAGCGCTTCCGAATTCGGGGCCCAAAGCTGCGGATGCTGGCTCCCAATCCCCAGCCGACAAGACGAAGTCCGAGAAGGAAAAGGCTGAGAAAGCGAAAGCGGAAAAGGCAGAGAAGGAGAAGCTGGCCAAGGAGAAGGCTGCCAAGCCTGATCCGAAGGCAAAGAAGCCGAAGGTCGTAAATCTCGCCGATCCTAATCCCAAGATCGTGGAGTTTCGCCCGTCCGACTCCTCGACCGGGCGGACCATTTCCACGGAGGGTTTGCAGGATGTTTACGACAATATTGTCAAGCAGCTGAACAAGCGCGGCCTGATCGGTGTTTACGTGCTGACGAATCTGAACGGACGCTCGCCGGAAACCGAGTGGACGCCGGGCGCTGATGTGGAAGTGCAAGTTTTCGTGAGCGAGGTGAAGCGTGCCCGTACCATTTATCGGCGCGTGCCCTTCAAGGCGGGGGACGTCTCGCTCATCAATGATGATGATGCTCCTGACGGCATCGCGGTGAAGGATAAGAAGCACCTTTGGATCAAAGATAAATCGCCGGTGAAGCCGGGTGGCCCGATCATCCGGTCCGTCCTTCAGGAATACCTCACGCGTTTGAACCGATTCCCGGGACGGCGTGTGGATGCGGCGATGAACGCTTCCGGCGAGTCGGGAAAGGTTATCATCGATTACCTTATCAAGGAGCAGAAACCCCTGTTCATCTATGCCCAGACCTCCAACACCGGCACGGAATCGACCGGGGTTTGGCGGCATCGACTCGGCATCGAGTATAAACAACTGCGAAACGAGGACGACATTCTGCGCCTGGAATACGTGACGAGCGATCCGAGTCAGTATCAGTCCGCCTATGCTTCTTACGAGTTCGCGCTGGATAAGCCGGATTACCTGAAGGCCAGGCTTTACGCGAACTATGGCATGTATTCCGCGGAGGACATCGGTCTCAGCCTGGAGAACTTCGAAGGCGAGAACCTGACGGTCGGGGCCGCGCTGACATGGACGCCACTGTATATTAAGCAATTCCCCCTCGACATCACGGGCGGTGCGGAATGGCTCAAAGTGAAGGTGGAGAACCCAGGCTTCGATTCTGCGGACGCGTCTTTCATCCTGCCCTTCGTGAGCATCGGCACCGATCGCCGGACGGATGTCTTCTCCCTCGCCACGCACGTCGAAGTGCAGGCTAGCTTTGGCGGACCGGACCAGGCGGACCTCGACGGATTGGGGCGCTTGGAAACGGATGGAGACTTCATTCTGGGGAAGGCAGATTTTGCGTTCTCCACCTATCTGGAGCCCATCTTTTACGGGAGTCGCTGGCGCGATTATGCGCGCCGGGATGCTTTGACCTTCGACGACCGCAGGGAATACGAAAAACTTGGCGGGAAGGACACGCTGGGCGTCGATTTAGCCGTTTATTTCGACATCAAACAAAAGGCTGAACAGAAGTGGAAACGGGGCATCCGCGCGCATGAACTCGCGCTGAATGCGCGCGGTCAGTACGCGTTCAGCGACGCAAGGTTGTCGCCACAGTTGGAATATATTATCGGCGGCTTTAATTCCGTTCGCGGTTACCCTGAGGCGTTCGCAGCGGGTGATACCGGCTGGTTCGGAAGCGTCGAATACCGGTTGCACTTTCCCCGGTTGCTTGCACCTTATGAAGTCCTGGACGCGCAGAAGGACCTCAAAACGCTCCTCGCCAGCAAGCCGCCGCAACCGAAGCCGAAGCCGAAAGCTATAGCAAAAGGTAAAGGCAAAGGTGAAGTCCGGGCAACCGAACCGACCGCCACGCCACCACCCGTGTTGCTGACCACCGCAGATTCTCAGCGCCCCTTTAATTTTCGCCCGCCGCAAGCAGGCATGGAGCCCGACTGGGATCTGATCTTCCGCGTGTTCGCGGATGCCGGTCAGACCATCAACAATAATATTCAGCCCGCGACCGAGGTGGATCGTTCGCTGTTGAGCGTGGGCGCTGGAATCGAGCTTCAGCTATTCAAGCCGCTCTACATCACGTTTCGCCTGGACTATGGATACGTCCTCGCGGACGAGACCGAACTCCTGCTCGAGCCGGTATTTGCCGGAGACAACCGTTTTCACATTTCAGGCACCATCGCCTGGTAATGTCCTCATTCGTTCTCTTGCCGTTCCTTCCGCGTCTTCCCAGAGCCACCGAATAGAACCCGTCTGACAGCACCGAAATAGGAGAGAGTTATGAAGCCGCAATTTTGCCTCACGAAGTCCATTGCCACCCTTATTGCCGGCACCTTGGTCCTGACCAGTCACGTCGAAGCGCTCCCGAAAGGCGAATCGGTACGTTCAGGTAATGCCAGCTTTGAGCGCGATGGAAACCGTCTGAATATTCGCGCCGGAGACCGCTCAATCATCGATTATCGGAGCTTCAATATTTCCCGCGGGGAACGGGTTCAGTTCATTCAGCCGGGCCGGAATTCAACCGTCTTGAATCGCGTCACTGAGCGGAACCCGTCGAAGATTTTCGGAACGATGGAGGCAAACGGGCGGGTGGTCCTCATGAACCCGTACGGCATCTTTTTTGGCAATGGTGCCGTAGTGAACGTGGGTAGCCTTATCGCGGCCGCCGGCAACATGTCGGATTCCGATTTTCTCGCCGGGAACGGCAACGTCAGCCTGAGCGGCGCGGTCACCAACCGCGGAAATATCACCGCGATTGACGGGGTTAGCCTTTACGGAACGAAGGTCCAGAATTCCGGCACCATCCGGTCCCAAGCGGGCGCGATCGAAATGCTTGCGGGCTCGCAGGTTTACGTCAGCGAGAACGGCGGAAATATCTTCGCCGGCGGGCCGCTCAATGCGCCCAAACCCCGTGTCATCAACCGCGCGGCGGCTGTCGAAAACAGCGGCAAAGTATCGGCGCCAAAAGTCATGATGGCTGCGGCGGGTGACGTTTACGGCCTCGCGGTGGCAAACAGCGGCACGATTCAATCCGCCGACGTCACACTCCAGGCTCCGAAAGCCCAAGTGGTCGTTTCGGGCCGCGTGGATGCTTCGAATCGTATTGCGGGAGGCAAGGGCGGAAAGGTGAAGTTCCTCGGCGACAAGGTGACGTTGCGGAACGCCGTCGTGGACGCGAGCGGTGATGCTGGTGGCGGAGAGGTGTTGGTCGGCGGGGACTTCCAGGGAGGCAATGGAGTGCAGACGGCGAAGCAGACCTCCATCGATACCAATAGCGTTGTCGTTGCAGATGCCGTCAGCAATGGAAACGGAGGCAAGGTGATTGTGTGGGCGGACGACGAGACGACATTCACCGGGACCATTAGCGCTCGAGGAGGCGCAAGTGGTGGCGACGGTGGCTTCCTCGAAGTCTCCGGCGCAAAGGTATTGGACTTCCGCGGCAAGGTCGACACGGCTGCGCCGGCAGGAAACACCGGGACGCTGCTCCTCGATCCGCTCAATATCACCATTGATCAGAGCGGCGCGAACGGAAACCTCGTCGGAACCGGTGGCTCGGACGACGGCAATGCGAACACGTATTCCTTCAACGAAGATCCGGCCGCAACGAGCAACATTCGCCCGTCTTTCCTCGCTGGGCTAAACGCCACGGTGACGCTGCAGGCAAAAAATGACATCACGTTTGCCGCAGGCGCAAACGGCACGGTCACGTTGACTCAGCCTGGAGCAGGCTTCATCGCTCAAGCCGGCGGGAACATCACTTTTGGGCTCAATAGCAGCATCACCACGAATGGCGGGATCATTTCGCTCACCGCGAATGACACCAGCGCTGGAAGTGTTCCGACCGGAACCGGCGCGATCATCGGCGCGGCGAATTTAACCACGTCAGGCAACAACGCCACGTTTGCTCTAGGCGGAAATATTACGCTCACGATTGGCGGAGGAACCGGATCGGTCTCCGTTGGGAATCTGAATACTCGAGGGGGCGGCGGAGTTGCGGGTAATGGCGTGGTCGGCGGTGCCGGTGGGAATGTAAACATTACGTCGGGCGGAACGATCACCACGGGGTCGATCACAACCACGGGCGGAGCCGGTGGCAATGCGACCGGAAACCAAACCGGGGGAGTCGGTGGTGCCGCAGGCACGATATCGCTCACAGCTGCCGCTGGCGGAAGCGGCGCAATCACGGTTGGAGCCGTGGCTGCGACCGGCGGTGCCGGCGGCAATTCTGGTGGCGGAGCGGGAACGGCGGGATCTGGCGGAGCTGGGGGAATAATTTCCCTTACCTCCAATGGGGGCGGAGTAACCGCGACGAGTTTCAATTCCGCAGGCGGAGCCGCCGGCACGCCCAATGGCGGCACTGCCGGCGCGGCGGGCACCGGTCAAACGACGACTGTTACCGGTTTAGGTGCCGGCGACGTTACTGTCACGAGCGTGACCCCCGGAGGGGCTGGAGTGACGCTGAGTTCGAGGAATGCGCTGAGCGTTGGGGCGATTAGCGCAGGCGCTGGGACCGTCAATCTTCTCGCAAACCAGGATGGTGCGGGAAATGAAGGGTTCACCCAAACGGACAATACAACCATCACAGGTGGGAACATCACAGTGACGGTAAATAACGCAGCGGGCGCCGGGACTGGCGGAGCGATCGTTAGTAACATCACCGCAACGGGCGCCCTCTCGATTGGAACCAGCAATCTCGCCGGAACCTTTGGCGGCAGCATTACCCGCACTGCCACCAGCCTGTTGCAAGGTGGCACGATCAATCTATCGACTGGCACCGGATCGATCGGCACGCTCGGGAATCCCATTGATCTCGCGGACGGCCAAACTGGAGTAACTGTCGTCACGCACACTGCGGCCGGCGACGTTTTCCTGAATGACGCCGCAGGCCTGACTCTCGGGCCAGTTACTCTAACGGGTGGCGATCTTACCGTGACCGCCGGGAATAACGATACTTTGACCGTCGGAGGAGCGATCCAAACGGGCGGAGGAGCCGTTACATTGACTGCGCCCGATGCGCTGGCAATTGGCGCGAGCATCGATGCCGGCGCCGGCGCGGTAACGCTGACCGCGAACACCGACGGCACGAATACCCAGGGGATCACACAGACTGCTGGCACGATTGCCGGCGGAAGCATTGTTCTTACGACCAATACTCTGACCGGCACCGGCACCGGCCCGATTGGTTCTTCGGGCGCGCCGATTACTTTTGCCGCGGGTCAAACCGTGTCAGCTACCACGTTTGGCGGCGACCTTTTCCTCGCGGCCAATGGCGCGCTGACGGTGACTTCCGCCAGCACGTCCGATACCAGCGCAACGAACCCAGGCCCCGGTGGAATC